>CACYDY010000179.1 GCA_902773245.1 uncultured Ruminococcus sp. | reverse complement strand
GCATACTGCATTGGGATCACGGGAATCGATCCTATCAGATACAATCTTATTTTTGAACGCTTTTTAAACCCGGAACGTGTAAGTATGCCCGATTTTGACGTTGACTTCTGCAAAGACAGGCGTCAGGAGGTTATCGAATATGTTATCCGAAAATACGGCGCCGATCATGTTGCTCAGATCATAGCGTTCGGAACTATGGCGGCAAAGGGCGCAATGAGAGATGTCGGAAGAGTTCTTGATATTCCCTACTCGACGGTTGACGCCGTTGCAAAGATGATACCGTTCGAGCTTGGAATTACCATCGAAAGAGCGCTCACGGTGTCCCCGGATCTGAAAAAGGTTTATGACACCGACCCAACGATACACAAGCTGATCGACACAGCAAAAAACATTGAGGGTATGCCCCGTCACGCAACAACTCACGCTGCCGGAGTGGTTATCACAAGAGATCCCGTTGACACGTATGTTCCGCTTGCAAAAAACGACGAAGCGGTTGTGACTCAATATACAATGACACGTCTGGAGCAGCTCGGTCTTTTGAAAATGGATTTTCTCGGGCTTCGAAATCTCACCGTTTTGCACGACGCCAAGAAAATGATTCTGCAAAGCGTTCCCGAGTTCAGCGACGATGTCATAGACTACAGCGACAAGAACGTTTTTGATATGCTCTCGAAAGGAAAGACCGAAGGAGTTTTCCAATTCGAATCAAGCGGTATGACAAATGTTATCATGCAGCTTAAACCCGAGTCCGTAGAAGATCTGATCGCAGTAATTTCGCTGTATCGACCGGGGCCGATGGACTCGATCCCGACCTACATTGAAAACAGACATAATCCCCGGAATATCAAATACAAACACCCCCTGCTCAAAGAAATTCTCGAGGTTACATACGGCTGTATTATTTACCAGGAACAGGTAATGCAGATCTTCAGAACGCTTGCAGGCTACTCCTTGGGACGAGCCGACATTGTGCGCCGAGCGATGTCAAAAAAGAAAAAAGACGTCATGGAACACGAACGAAGAATTTTCATTTACGGCTGCACCGACGAAAACGGAAACGTTGAGGTTGAGGGCTGCGTCAGACGAGGCGTCGGAGAAAAAACAGCGGCGGAAATATTCGCCGAAATGGAAAGCTTTGCGTCCTATGCATTCAACAAGTCCCACGCAGCGGCATATGCGGTGATATCCTACATGACTGCTTGGTATAAGTATCACTATCCAAAGGAATACATGGCGGCTCTTTTGACAAGTCTGCTCGAAAATTCGGGAAAGCTTCCTTTGTATATTAACGAATGCTCACGGCTTGGGCTGAAAATTTTTCCGCCGCACGTGAATCTGAGCGACTCGGGCTTCACCTGCGGAAAGGACAGCATTGTTTTCGGTCTGCTTGCAATTAAAAATCTCGGCAGAAACATTATCTCGGAAATTGTCGGCGAACGGCGAAAAAAAGGTAAATTCAAAAGCTTTTATGATTTTTGCAGCCGTCTTTACGGAAAGGGTCTTAATTCGAGAGCGGTTGAAAGCCTTGTCAAATCGGGCGCATTGGATAATCTCGGAGCGAACCGCCGTCAAATGCTTCTTGGGGCAAAACATATCATGGACGGTATCGAAACGGAAAGACGAAACAATCTTGAGGGGCAGATGTCGTTCTTCGAGAGCGGCGGCAATGATGAATCTCAGGTTTATGAGCTGCCGAACGTCAATGAATTTTCAAACCGGGATCTTCTTTTTATGGAAAAGGAAGTAACGGGACTTTATCTGTCGGGACACCCGCTGCACGATTTTGAGGATTACATAAACACCGTCAGGTGCGACAAGATTTACGACCTGGTAAATAATTCGCATTACTACGACGGAAAAAAGGTAAGAGTGGCTGCCCTTATCGAAAGCGTCCGATCTAAAACTACAAAAAACAATTCGGTGATGGCATTCGTTAACATAGAAGACCTCACAGGCGGAATGGAAATGCTTGTGTTTCCGAAAACCCTTTCGGAGTATGGTAATTTTATTTACGAGGGCAACACGGTGGAAATCTACGCCACAGTCAATGCAAAGGAAGACGAAGAGCCAAAGCTTCTTTGCGACAGGGTGAGAAACTGCCCCAAAACGCCGGACTCGGACAAGCAAAATTCACAATATGACAAAACAGCCGCCGGGCAGCAGAGAGCCAAGCCGCAGCGGCTTTACATAAAATTCCCTTCAAAAAGCTGCAAAGAATACGTAT
Source organism: uncultured Ruminococcus sp. (assembly GCA_902773245.1). Lineage (GTDB taxonomy): Bacteria > Bacillota > Clostridia > Oscillospirales > Acutalibacteraceae > RUG592. The sequence goes on along the minus strand of CACYDY010000179.1, from coordinate 1,622 downwards.
ACGCAAAAAAGCTCCTTGCCGTTTTTGACGGAACAAGTCCCGTATCCTTTTATTATTCCGACACCAAGGAGTATGAGCATTTGTCGCCTGTTAATAATGTACATCTGAACGATGTTATGATAAACGAACTGAAACGAGTTCTCGGCGAAGGTGCGATCGTTGTTAAGTGACAGCCTTTGACTGACGTTTCGCCGTGTAAAAAAACAACGAACACAAAGCTTTAGCTGTGTCCGTTGTTTTTTGCTATGTAAACCGCTTACGCAGTTTCTTCCTTGATTTTCTTTATTTTAAACATTCTTCTCAGTATAAAGCCAAAAAATTTCGGGTTGTCTATTACTATAAATTTCATAACGCATACCTCCGTTTAGATAAAATGCGGGCATTACAAGCTCGGCTCAAGCCGCCGCACATCAGCAGCGGTTTATTTTCAGCTTCAGAGCAAACGACAGTATCACCGCTGCCAACCCTACGAGAAACAATGCAAAGCCCTTTTCGCAGAAGGACGATATTATCAGCCCTGCCCCAAAAGCAAAAACACATTTTGGACTACAGCAGCTTCCGGCACACATTTCAATCACCCCCGATACCTTTTCGCTTCATTACATTATATACAAATTACGAAAAAGTGTGATTATCCAAATGCAACGTCAAGCACCATCATCACGACAAAACCCATTGCCAAGCCGACAGTCCCCACGTTGGAGTGTGTTCCTGCCTGCGATTCCGGTATAAGCTCCTCGACTATCACATAGACCATCGCACCCGCCGCAAACGACAGCAAGTACGGCAAAACAGAGATTACGGCGCTTGTCAATGCCACGGTCAAAAGTCCGAACAAAGGCTCGACTGCCCCGGACAGGGTTCCGAGGATAAAAGCTTTAGGTTTTGACATTCCCTCGCTTTTAAGCGGCATTGAAATGATCGCTCCCTCGGGAAAATTTTGCAGCGCTATTCCTACCGACAGCGCCGCTGCCGCCGCCATCGTTATTCCCGATGCGGAGTTCGCCGCCGCCGTAAGAGTTACCCCCACTGCCATTCCCTCGGGGATATTGTGAAGAGTTACCGCAAGAATCATCATTGTTGTTTTTTTCAGCTTTACATTTTTTACTCCCTCAACAGCTCCGCTTTCCAAATGCAAATGCGGAATCACCGTGTCGAGAAGCAGCAAAAACGCTATTCCCAAAGCAAAGCCCACTGCCGCCGGAATAAACTCATATCTGTAGTGTGACGACATATCTATTGACGGTATCAGCAGCGACCAAACCGACGCCGCCATCATTACGCCTGCCGCAAAGCCCAGAAGTATTTTTTCCAACTTCGGATCGATTTTATTCTTCATCAAGAATACCATTGCCGAACCCAGCGTTGTTCCGAAAAAAGGTATCAATAATCCAATTATTAGCATTTTTCATTTCTCCTTTGTTGTTAGTTAGATTTGGCTAACTTTATATTTCTATTATATCATCACAAACCCCTACTGTCAAGGGTCTGACGGCTGCAGATCACGGCTTTTGAATGAGTAAATAATTTGTATCGTGTCGCCTTGGAGCGGCGAGGTAACACTGTGCAAACCGAAACTAAGGGGCATTTTCTGCCAAAATGCCCCTCTTCTTAAAACAGTC
>CACYDY010000178.1 GCA_902773245.1 uncultured Ruminococcus sp. | reverse complement strand
TTCAAACGATTTGAGTGGAATTTGACGAAAAAAGGCAAGCAAGATGAGTACCAAGCCCGTAGGGCGTGATTTAATCAGTGGTTCCTTGAATATCACTCGCCGAAGCTGATTCCAAGATCCTTTGCAGCCTGAACGACAGGACTGTCAACAGGAACGTCTTTGAGCTTTCCTGCGATCTCCGACAAAGGCACGGCAACGATCTCCTGACCACGAAGCGCAACCATTTTTCCGTAATCCTTATTAATAATAAGATTTGCAGCGGCAACACCGAAGCGTGTGCAGATCAAGCGGTCAAATGCGTCGGGACTGCCGCCTCTCTGGAAATGACCGGGAACGGTAACTCTTGTTTCCTGACCGGTAGCCTGCTCGATCTCTGCGGCAATTTTGTATGAGATCGACGGATATGCCAACTCTGCAATTGCCTGCTTCTTCTTTTTCTTGGGAAGCGCAGCGATCTCCTTGGAAACAGCGCCCTCGGCAACGGCAAGAATAGAGAATTTCTTGCCCTCTTTGTTTCTCTTCTTGATGGTATCTATTACAGAATTAATATCATAAGGTATTTCGGGAATAAGAATAACATCTGCGCCGCCTGCGATTCCGGCATAAAGCGTGAGCCAACCCACCTTATGACCCATTACTTCAACGATAAAAACTCTTCCGTGCGAAGTTGCTGTCGTGTGAATGCAGTCGATAACATGAGTAGCTATATCAACGGCTGACTGGAAACCAAAGGTCATGTCCGTACCCCAAAGGTCGTTATCAATGGTCTTTGGCAGCGAAACAACGTTCAAGCCCTCTTCCGAAAGAAGATTTGCGGTTTTCTGAGTTCCGTTTCCGCCGAGAACAACAAGGCAGTCAAGCTTCATTTTCTTGTAGTTTTCTTTCATTGAAGCAACCTTGTCAACAAGGTTCTCGTCAATAACTCTCATAAGCTTGAACGGCTGACGCGACGTTCCGAGTATAGTGCCGCCCATCGTCAGGATACCCGACAGATCGTCACGGCTGAGTTCCTTTGATTCGCCGTAAATAAGACCTCTGTAGCCGTCGATAATTCCGACGATCTGAACATCATCGCCGTAGTGATTGTAAAGAGTTTTTGCAACTCCTCGAATGCTCGCATTCAAGCCCTGACAGTCGCCGCCGCTTGTCAAAATACCTATTCTTTTCATTAGTTGTCACCTCTCTGTATTTTTTCCTCGCCTTTACCCGTGTTTGGATGTTCGCTTTTCTTTTTCAGCTCTTTTCTCGCGAGAAGAGCAAACTCCGTCTGACAATTGAGATGTTTTTTGCCTCTTTTGTCTATCATAACATAGTTGGTATCGGGAAGCTGTATTCTTGTGTTAATAACATCATTCCACATAAGTTCGATAATATCATCGCAGCGTTTGTGTATATCCTCGTCCTCGACCGGAAACACAAGCTCAACACGCTTGTCAAGATTTCTTGGCATCCAATCCGCCGAACCCAGATACATCTCGGGAGTTCCGCCGTTTTCAAAGCGGAACATTCTGCTATGCTCCAAAAGCTGCCCGACGATACTGTGAACCTCGATATTTTCACTGGTTTTTTCTATTCCGGGAATAAGACAGCAGATACCCCGAATTATCAGCCTGACCGGAACGCCTGATTTTGACGCTTCGTAAAGCAGCTGTATTATCGAGGAATCAACGAGTGAATTGACCTTTGCGGTTATTCCTGCGGGAAGTCCCTGTCTTGCGTTTTCGATTTCCTTTCTGATCATATCCTCAAAGAACATTCTCATGCCGTGCGGAGCAACGATAAATTTGTTGTACTGCGGCGGCAGCGAATAACCTGTCAGAACATTGAACAAAGACGAAGCGTCCTCGCCGTATTCTTCCTTGCAAGTGAACAATCCCATATCGGTATAAAACTTTGCGGTAATATCGTTGTAGTTGCCTGTTCCGAGATGAAGATAGCGTCGTATTCCGTCCTGTTCATTTCTGACAACAAGACATATTTTGCAGTGAGTTTTCAGACCGCTTAGTCCGTATACCACGTGACAGCCTGCTTTTTCCAGTTTTCTTGCCCAGTGGATATTATTTTCTTCGTCGAAACGAGCTTTAAGCTCCACCAAAACCGTAACCTGCTTGCCGTTTTCGGCAGCCTTTATCAAAGCCGCCACTATCGGCGAATTACCGCTCACACGATACAGCGTTTGTTTTATCGCAAGGACTTTTTCATCTCTTGCGGCGTCCTGAATAAATTTCACAACGCAGTCAAAGCTTTCATACGGGTGGTGAACCAGTCTGTCTTTTTCTCGTATAGCTTCAAAAATATCGTTATAACCGTACAATTCGGCAGGGGGATTCACCGGTCGGATAGGCTCAAACGAAAGCGATTCGCTGCCCCTGATCTTCGCAAACTTTGATAAAAACGTAAGATCAAGCGGACCGTGACATTCATAGATCTCGCTCTCGTCCACTTCAAGCATTTCTATCAAAAATTTTCTGAGACTTTTGTCGCACTTATCGGAAATTTCCAGACGAATAGGCTTTCCTCTTCTTCGCCTTTTGATAGATTTTTCTATTTCACTGAGGAGATTATCGGTGTCCTCGTCAATGACGAGGTCGGAATCTCTTGTTATTCGAAACGGGCAGTACGCCTTTATTTTAAACAGTTCAAAAAGCTCGTCAAGCCGTGAAATGATGATACTTTCCAAAAGAATGAAATCACGTTCGTTTTTGCTCGGCAATTCAATAAATCTCGGCAAAACCGACGGAACCTGCATAACCGCAAAGAAAGTTTCTTTGTCGTCATTCATCAGTCTTACCGCAAGATTCAGGCTTTTGTTGAGCAAAAGCGGGAACGGGCGGCTCGTGTCGACCGCCATTGGTGTTAATACGGGAAAGATAACTTTATCGAAATATTTGTCAATAAATTTTTTCTGAGTGTCATTTAACTCTTCAGCTTTTTTGAAATAGATATCGTGTTTTTTCAAAACGGGAAGAATTGATCTGTTAAGGCAGCTGTACTGTCTGTTGGAGAACTCGTGAATTTTCTCCGAAAGGCGAACGTACTGCTGTTTCGGCGTAAGTCCCGACAGATCCTGAGTCTTGTCGCCGTGCTCCATCTGATCAATAACTCCCGCAACACGAACCATCATAAATTCATCCAGGTTAGATGCGGTGATGGCAAGAAAATTGACTCTTTCCATAACAGGATTTTCTTTTTCAAATGCTTCTTCGATAACTCGTGTGTTAAAATCCATCCAGCTAAGCTGGCGGTTGTTATATGGAAACTTCTTACCTTTGCCTTTAATGTGATTATCGTCCATATAAACTCTCCTTGAATAGTTAAAGGTATTTTGTTCAAGAACCTGCCCGTTAAAATCAGCCATACGGAAAGGTTCTTGATTAACAATACTGTTTCCTTCGTGATAAATGATCCGACACAAAGGAAACCGTATAAATTCGTTACAAACCATAATTTCACGAATTTTTCTTTCCCTGAAACAGGACTTATCTCTTTTTTAAGGAAACACTGATTAAATCTGGTGCTCATATTGCGAAGAATTTTTTCAGGCAAATTGCACGAAAATCGTGCAGGAATACTGTCGTATTTCAAACGATTTGAGTGCAATTTGACGAAAAAAGACAAGCAAGATGAGTGCCAAGCCCGTAGGGCGTGATTTAATCAGTGGT
>CACYDY010000177.1 GCA_902773245.1 uncultured Ruminococcus sp. | reverse complement strand
TTGTCACTGTCGGAATGTTTGTCCGTATCGCTGTCGGTCTGAATTTTCTTGTCACTGTCGGAATGTTTGCCCGTATCGCTGTCGGTATGAGTTTTCTTGTCACTGTCGGAATTTTCATCCGAGTCGCTGTCTTTTTTTTGTATAATTTTAGTTTTGGGCTGGGAGAGAATATCATATTCCCAGCTGTTGCCGTCCGGGTCTTGTACCCCCAGCGGAACCGATATAATGTACGGTGAGATTAACTCATATTTTTCGGCATCTCCCTTGGCGCTAAGCTCCCGAACGAGATACATTCCCCGTGGAATATTATCGAATACGCAATCTCCCGAAGAGTCTGTCACTCCTGTAAAGTCAGGCTCTTCGACGAGTTCGGCAAGATTTTTGGAAATAGCGTCCGCCGCACTGACCGACATTCCGTCAAACGTTACGTCTTTGCCATTTTCATATATTCTCAGCTGTGAATATTTCGGCAAAAGTGCATACTCTGCGCTGCCGCCGTGACACTCAAGCTGCGCAACCTTATATATGGCTACTTCCGCTCCCGAGATCGGAACATCGACCCCGATATTCTGCACATAAAAATGTATTGTCAGATTCAATTCGTTATCGTCTATATCGGGCATTTTGTTACTGCTCTGCGCAAAAGCCGCCAGGGTACAGAACATAACAAATACTGCTGCGGCAACAGTTGATGCAATAAATTTCATTTTTTTCATTTCTACCCCGATCCCCTTTTCTTCAAAGTTATTATTGTTTAAGATCTCATCTGCCTGTTTCATTTTTAGTTGTGAATAGTGGTTTTGAATTGCTCACAAAAGCAAAAATAGCCGACCGCACCAATTATGCTGCCGACTTATATTCCGGTTATTGCCAAGCAGCTCTCTGCCGATCGCAATGCCCCTGTCATATCCCGAAAAATACGATCAAAGCCTGTACGCTTGTCTTTATTCACATAAAATCTATATATTACAATAAATGCATAAGCAGCAATAACCACAAATACTTTCATCGTCAAAAAACGATCATCAAAACGATCATCAATGACAATTTCCCAGCGTAATTTACTTCATTATAATACAAATTCACCAAAATGTAAATGACTCAACCTACCACTCCGCCGTAGAAAAAAGAAAAGACAATTTGTAAAATTTGTACAAATTGTCTTCGTGTTATTGTCATATTTTATATAATTATTATAAACAATTAAAGCGCCAAATAACTATTTCTTTTTCAATTCAAATTATGGTTCTTGTAATTTGTAAACCTATTTAATAGATGGCAGCTTATTAATTGAAACAGAATTTATTTTAAATAATTTAATTATTGCATTATGATAATATTCCTGTTTCTCTCCAACGCCTTGCCTCGTCAAGCAGCGCATTGATCAGCCCGCTTTTCCCTTCCGTATACGCAATACGGTCGTTGGGGTATTGTTCTGCGAGGGTTATTTTAAGAGCCGCATATCTTTCGGCGGCAGCCGTGTTTGCGTTCAGATAATCTCGGAAATTTAAATAGTTCTCCCATTCCGTTGAGCCGTACCTCACCACATGGATATGGTGAGTTCGTGTATCGTTTTTAAAATCGCCCATGACAAACAACAGCTGCCCGGGTCTTTCATCAAACCTGAAAATAATATTCTCGGCTTGAAGCTTGTGTTTTTTCGCAAGCACCGCTTCATAATTATCCACACCTACTGCGGTCACACGACCGCAGGTAATGCCGCCATACTTTTTTGTAACGGTAAGTAGTCTTCCGCTCGGCAGCTGTCTGCTGAATTATGCACTAAGGGCAATGTCAATTATAGGCTTTGCCGGAATAGTTTTTATAGATGTGCTGCCGACGTGCCGGATATCTATCGCTTCGTCTTGCAGAACGTTTTTTATTATTCGTATCGTTTCCGCTGCCGTCGTTTCCCACTCGATACGGTGGCTTTCGAGATACACCGTTCCCCGTTTCATACCTATGCTCATAAATTCCTCACTTTTTTAGCAATATATTCTCCTATAACACGCCGCTCGCCA
>CACYDY010000176.1 GCA_902773245.1 uncultured Ruminococcus sp. | reverse complement strand
CAAACGATTTGAGTGCAATTTGACGAAAAAAGGCAAGCAAGATGAGTGCCAAGCCCGTAGGGCGTGATTTAATCAGTGGTTCCTTAAAAATAAGCAGGCAATATTTTTCTCGTCGGAGAAAAACTATAACACTGAAATTATACTATAAAATCCAATTAAAATCAATATTTTTTTGTCTAAGTTTTAAAAGTTTTCATTTTTTGGAGCAATATATCGTTAAGGGCGCTGCTCGGCTTTTGAATGAGTAAACAATTTGTGAATATATTTTATCATGTCGCCTTGGAGCGGCGAGGCAGCTTGATCAAAACCGGGGCTTAGGGACGCTTTCTGCCAAAGCGTCCCTCTTTCCAAAACAGTCCACCGGACTGTTTTGGAAATTCACCCTTGCAAAGAGCTGAACCATGCCTTCGGCGACCAAGGGCGCTGCCCTTGGATCCCGCCCGCTTTTTGAAAAAAGCGGGGCAAAAATTTTAAATGTCATCTTTCAAGCTTTTTGTGAAATTTTAAAAATGCTCATTTATAGAATTTAAAACAAATTGTAAATTAAATGATATTTTGATCTATCGGTTGAAATATGGGGCAAAAGAGTGTTATAATAAAAACGCACGAGAATTTGAGAGTAGCTTTTGATATATGTTTTTGGAGGATTTTACTAAGTATGAAACAGGCTGCCAGAATAATCAAAGAAGTAAAGAAAGCAGTTGTCGGAAAAGATGATATTTTGATAAAGGTCATGGAGGTTATACTTGCCGGAGGTAATATTCTCATCGAGGACATTCCCGGAGTGGGAAAAACAACCATGGCGCTTGCTTTTTCCAAGGCTATGCAGCTTGAATGCAAGCGTGTTCAGTTTACCCCCGATGTAATGCCGTCCGATATTACCGGCTTTTCAATTTATAATAAAACAACGGGAAAATTCGAATATAAACCCGGCGCAGGATTGTGCAATCTTTTGCTTGCAGACGAGATAAACCGTACCTCAAGCAAAACACAGTCTGCCCTGCTCGAGCTTATGGAAGAGCGTTCCGTAACCGTTGACGGAGTTACTCACAAATGCCCGTCGCCGCATATTGTCATTGCCACCCAGAATCATGTGGGAACAGCCGGAGCGCTTCCTCTGCCGGAATCACAGATGGACAGATTTACGGTTCGTCTTACAATGGGCTATCCGAGCTTGGAGGACGAAATTTCGCTGCTTCGTGACAGACAGGGCGCAAATCCGCTTGACAACGTACAGCCCGCTGCAACCGCATTTGATATTATGGAAATGAAACAGAAGGTCAATGACGTCTTTCGCCATGATGAAATCCTTTCGTATATTGCGCGTCTTATGAAAGAAACCCGCCAAAATGAGTACATAAAAGTCGGAGTAAGTCCGAGAGGCGCTTTGGCGTTGTCCAATATGGCGGCTGCAAATGCATTTTTGCACAAACGGGATTATGTTATTCCGGAAGATGTAAAGCAGGTTTTCATAGATGTCTGCGCTCACAGAGTGGTCATGAACCCCCGCGCGAAAATATCAAATTACACAAGCGGCGATATTCTTGAAGAGATACTGTCGAGAGTTTCCGAGCCGTCGATCAGAGGTTGAATTATGTTAAGATGTTGGGCAGGTTATTTGACTGCATTGTTAGGTCTTGCTCTTTTCTATATATATTGCAGCTCATATATACCCTTTGTAATGATTCTGCTGCTTTTGTTTTTTACTCTTGTCGGTATATTTGTTACGTGGCTTTCGAGAAAGAGCGTTTCTATTGAGGTAAAGCCGACGCATAAGATCACTACCAAACAAAAGGACAGAGAAGCCGAGTTTTGCGTAACCGTAAAAAACAAATCGTACTTTCCGATGTCTGCCGTAACATTTACCGCCGTATTTCGTGACCCCACGGACAGCGGCAGCGTTAAAAGAAAAATAAAAACACCCGCTGCCATAAATGAAGAGATCAGTATTCACACAATGGTCACGACATCTCATTGCTCCGTTGTCGAATGCAGTATCGAATCTGCAAAGGTTTACGATCCTTTCGGTTTGTTCAGATTTAAGATCATTACTCCGAACACTCCTGCGTCAATGGTATTAATGCCCACATTTGCCGACGAGTCGTATATTAACAACAAATCGGAAATTGAAATAGTTGACAGCGACAGATATTCAGACACTCAAAAGGGATCGGATTCGTCGCAGGTTTTTGAGGTGAGGGAATATGTTCCGGGAGATGATATCAGACGTATTCACTGGAGATTGAGTTCAAAGCTCGACAGTCTGATAGTAAAAGAATATAGCAAGCCTATTTCGGAGAATTGTGTAATATTGCTTGAAACCGGCATAGGAAGTGAAAATTCCCGACTAAGAAAATTTCGAACCGATTGTCTGCTCCCCGTTTTTATGAAGCTGATGTATGAGCTGCTTGAGAATGAGCAGAAATTCGATGTGTGCTGGTATTCCGAAAATGAAAAATCACTGATGATGTTTGAAGTCAAAACATACGATGACGCAGCGCCGCTGATAAAAAGCTTTTTGTCGGAGAAAACGACATCAGACCGAAACGCAGCCTTGAAAGAGTGCCGGGAACAGCCGGAAGTTTTTTTGGAAAAACAGATTTATTACTTATACAATTCCGAAGCGTCAAACGATGATATTATAAATGAGCTTGACGATCGTTTTTTTGTTATTGATACCTACAGGGAATTTGAGGAAGAATAAGAGTCTGTTTAGTATCTTGACACGGGCAGATTTTCGAGCATAATTTCGCTGAGATCAAGGAAAAAAGCCGCAGCAATACTGACGTATTGCAAGGTTTTTTGACGCAGAGATCAGCAAAATTTGCCGAAAATAAGCTTGTGGGAGATACTAAACAGGCTCTAAGATCCATGCGGCTTGTTAATTGATTATACGGGCAAGAGTTTACATTCAAGCAAAGGGTGGGAGATTTTGTTTAAGTTTAGGAAAACCGAAAATTCTGATTGTACGCTGAAAACGAAAAACGTAATAGGAATAAAATCTAATTTTAAAAATCAGCTGCCGATGGCATTTGTATCAATGCTGATGGTATTGCTTACAATATACTGTATTGCCAAGATAGAGCTTGAAAGCTTTCGTATTTTTGAATACATTCCTTCGGGACCGTATTATATTTTCTTTTCTCAAAACGAGAGAAAAAAATTTTATGCTATGCTTTTGCTTTTTTCGGGTGTTATTGCTTTTGTCAACGCTTTCAGGAAGATAAAAGCGCGTTGGATCGCTGCTGTGGCAGGAGTCTATCTTCTTGTTTTTGGAAGAAGTTACAAATATGCAGCTAACGGTTTTGTCCATTGCCTGAACAAGGCGATCTATGCTGTCGGTCAGACTCACGGAAAAAGGATAGATATATACTATCTGACGTATTTTGAAATTTCAGATCCGAAAACGGAGGTGAAATATTTTATTTTTGCGCTGCTTTTGGGAACGTGTTTTTTAATATCCTATGCAGCGGCAAAAAGGTGCATTCCGATTTTGTACACGGTGTGTGTGTCGTTTTATGCTGCTCTGCCCTTTATGTGCAATACCTTTGACGGCGAGTGGAAGCTCGTCCCGCTTGGAATTATGTGCATAATGCTGTTTCTTATGAAATTTCAGGGCTACAGCAATAATCCGTCAAGAAAAATAATCGCAGAGTTTAACAATTCCGTAAAAATCAAAGGGAGATATTCTTCGTTTGCGTCCTGTCAGCTGATAATAATTATGGCTGCGCTGTCTGCAATTCTGATGTTTTCTCTCAATGTATTTTTTGAGCTTGACACGTTCAAAAAAAGCGACAAGGTTGACGAATTTGGACGCGATCTTATCTATTCGTTCGAGAATTTTTCCTTCGCCGGGAGATTAGGGTCTTTCACGGGCAAATCAAGCGGGCTGAATAACGGTGATTTGACAAAAATGGGAAATCTGAGCTACACAGGCGAGATCATGTTTGAAATTAAAACTCAGGATCCGAAACAGACAGCTCCGCTTTATCTTCGTTCGTTTACGGCGGCGAATTATTCAAACGAACGCTGGAAACCTCTCGAAAAAGAGGTGTATTCGGCTTACGGATTCTGGAATGCTTTTGAAGAGGACGGCTTCTATCCGCAGTTTCTTTATGGCGAGCTTTCCGAAAGGTACGGCGGCAAAACAGTAAAATTATCAATAATCGACAAGAAGCTTAACCCCAAGACCTTCCTGACCGAATACAGAAT
>CACYDY010000175.1 GCA_902773245.1 uncultured Ruminococcus sp. | reverse complement strand
GACGAGCACCCCTGAGTTGAGGTTTTAATATACTTTCCTCGCCGCCCCAAGGCGACGCAGCAATTCTAAAGTTAGTGCATATGGGACGCTGCCCATGCACCTCGCAAGCTTTAAAAAGCTTGAGCAAACTTTAAAACTGAGTTTCCTATCCGCAAACAAACCGATATTACATACAGGTATAACCGCCGTCAACAGGAAGGTTTACGCCTGTTACATAAGTCGACTCGGGAGCAGCCAGGAAAATAACTGCCGAGTCAAGCTCGCCTTCATCGCCGTAGCGTTCTTCCGGGATCATGGTAACCGCATTAGCCTGGAAGAAATCGGAGTCAAGAGTTGCTCGGGTAAGATCGGTATAAAAATATCCCGGACAAATAGCATTGACTGTGATGTTGTATTTGCCCCATTCCGAAGCCAATGCGCGGGTAAGATTTACAACACCGCCCTTTGCAGCATGATACGGCGCAGAGCCTGCGATTTTATTTCCAACCAAACCATACATCGAAGCAATGTTGATAACTCGTCCGTATTTTGCCGGGATCATTGCCTTTTTAGCAACGGCTCTTGCAACCTTAAACGATCCGAAGAGATCGATATTCATCTCGTTAGCAAACTGATCGTCGGTGATATCCTCGGCAGGAGCTACGGCGCCTGTTCCGGCATTATTAACCAAAATATCAATTCTGCCAAACTTTTCGATAGCCTTGTCAACCATTGCATTTACTGCGTCGGTGTCGGTAATGTCACATTTTACCGCAAGCGTTTCCACACCGAACTCTTCCGAAATATTCTTTGCTACCTCTTCAATAAGGTTCTGACGTCTTGCCACAACAACGATGTTTGCTCCCTGATTTGCCAGGGCTTTTGCCATCTGAACTCCCAGTCCGCCCGAGCAGCCTGTAACCAATGCTGTTTGTCCTTTTAGATCAAAATACTTTTTCATTACGGCATCTCCTTCTTAATTAAGCCTTATCTTCAAACAAAGGCATTTTTATCGTAACAACGGTACTGAATTATAAATTCACTTGTTACCCACTTCTAAATTCTACCATAACAAATAGAATTATTCAAGTCTTTTTTATCAAAATAAATAAAAATTATTTTCATGATAACAGTTTTTTATTTTTTGTTTCCAAACGTTCACTTCTCTCATTTTTAAGACACTGAGTTACCTCATAAAACTATAAGTTTTTTTAAAATTATGGTAGAAATTTTTTCCCAATAGTATTATAATGTTATTTGCGAGTATGTACTCAAAGGAACTTTATAAAAAAACAGGAGTTGAAAATATGGAAAAGAAACCTAACGGACAGAAGTACGGCTTCCAGACAAGATCCATTCATTCCGGAAACGGTGTCGACGAGGCTACAGGAGCCATTCAGCATCCGATCACACTTGCCAACAGCTATGTCTTGCCCTATGACGCAAGCGCAGCAAACTGGAGTGATCCCAACATTAATATCTACACAAGAAACGGCGGCGCAAACCAAAAGGATCTCCAAAATAAGCTTGCAGATCTTGAAAACGGCGAGGACTGCGTAGTTCTTGCAAGCGGTGTTGCAGCGCTTTCGGGACTTTTCTTTGCAATGCTCAAAAGCGGCGACCACGTGATTTTCTCAAAAATAACATACATTGCCGTTTACAGACTCTTTAACGAGCTTTTTAACAAAAAGTTTAATGTTGAAACCACGATCGTTGATGTTTCCGATCTTGAAGCCGTAAAGGCAGCGATCAGACCTAACACAAAGCTGATCCACGTTGAAACTCCGGGCAATCCCACGCTTCAGATCTGCGATATCAGAGCTTTGGCTAAGATCGCTCATGATAACAACGCTTTTCTTTCGGTTGACAATACCTTCTGCTCACCTTATGTATGCCGTCCTATTGAGCTTGGCGCAGATTTCGTAGTTGAAAGCCTGACGAAGTATATCAACGGTCACGGCGACGCAATGGGCGGCGCTGTTATCGGAAAGAAAGAATATCTTGATGAGATCCGTTATCAGTCACAGGTCAATCTGGGAGGAACTATCAGCCCGTTTAATGCATGGCTTATCATGCGAGGCGCCGTTACATTCCCGATGCGTATGCAAAGACACAACGACAACGCTATGGCTGTTGCCCGTTTTCTCAAAACTGTCAAGGGAGTGAGCTTTGTTGCTTATCCGGGACTTGAAGATCACAAAGATCATGATATCGCAGTTTCTCAAATGGAAAACGGATTTGGCGGTGTTCTTTCGTTTGGTCTTAATGCGGATCACGACACCTACAACAGATTTGTAAGCCACCTCAAGCTTATCACTTCCGCTGTTTCTCTCGGTCATGACGGAACACTCATCGCATTCATCGGTGAGAACGACGAACGTCAGTATCTCTATCCCGAAGAGTTCCACAACGGATTCTTCCGCATGAGCGTCGGTCTTGAAGATGCCGAGGATATTATTGACGATCTCAAAAATGCTTTTGAGCTTGAAAATCTTATTTGATACTATTTTTATAACTCTTAATAATTATGAACCGATCTTAAAAAGTTATACAAAGATTAGTAATCAATTTTATAAAAAGCGACCAAGAACAAATCTTGGCCGCTTTTGTCATGTCGGGATTATCGACAATGTACCCGACTAATCAATAAAACAATAGTTTAAAAAAATCAAACAAAATTTTTTCCTATGCTCTCATTACTTGGCAATCCCACGCTGAAACGCAAAACTTCAAGCGCGTCTGCCGAGGTGACGCTGCCGTCTTTGTCTACATCTGCAAAGGGCTTGTTCTCTTCGGTAGTCTGTTCAAGATAAACGCTCATTCGCAGTATTTTTAGCGAATCCGCAGAGGTGACGCTGTTATCTCCGTCAAGATCGCCTATGATCGTAGATATAACGGGATCGGCTTCTTTTTCTCCCGTTGCCTGCAAAACGAACGAACCCGTTTCGTTCCAGTCACCCTGAGTGATCTTTCCGTCTTTTACGGTTATATTCTCCTTTGGAATATTCGTTGCCGATACCTTTTCTTCGTACATCTGTATGGAGGTGTTGATAACATCGAGTTTAGTATCCTTACCGCCCTTTATCTGAGTAGGAGTACTGACGTCACAATTCTTGAATGTCAGCGATTTTGCATTGTTTCCCGCGCTCAAAAGAACACCTTCAAGATCACAGCCGCCGTAGTTTGAGGAGCTGCCCTTTGAAGAAACAGCCGGAAGCTCGATCGAAAGCTGCATATCTCCTTCGGGAGCATTAAAGGGCTTGATCGCCGTATTCTTTGCGGTTATGTTTCCGTTGGCAATGATCTGACCGCCAAACAGACTTGCGTTATTTACGGTGAGATCACCCGAAACATCGGCGTAAAGTCTTTCCGCTGTGATATTGTTAACAGTAAGATTTTTCAACGCCTTAATTCCTACAACGCCCGCGCCGACGTACGTTACATAATCCATAGTTTCTTGATCCTTATAATAGAAGCTCATGTCTTCCTTGGTGCTTTTGATCGTTCCGCTGCCCTTTAACTCAAGATCGCCGTAGGCTCTGACAAACTTCGGAAGGTCTTCCTTGCTTGCGCCGTATACATTGGAAACGGTTGTATTTACATCTGTCGTTCCTTCGATGACGATAGTAAGCTTATCAAGTCCGGAAACAACAGCTGCATCCGGGTAGCTGCCGCCATTCTCGTCTGCGGGATCGCAGCAGTGCGGCGTTAATGATTCGGTAAGTACGGCATTCTTCAATGTGAGAGTATTTGATTTCGGGTCAAACACGGCTGTACCGTCACCGCATTTTACCGTAAGATTCTCATCGGTGATAATTTTTCCGTTGACGGAAAGTGCGTAACGCTGTCCCTGGGGCTTTTTAAGCAGATATGCCCAATCGCCGTAGGCTTCCTTGTATTCGGCCGAAAAGCTGTCCGGTACGTGTACCGTGATATCCTTGTTTGCTCCGTAGAATACTTTATAGTCATTGCCCCAGCCGTTTGGCTGTTTGTTGAGAGTAACGTCCGTAAGGTTTGTACAGCCTGCAAAGGCATAAGCGCCAAGACTTACATTTTTACCAAACGTAAGCTTGGTAAGACCTGTACAGCCCTCAAAACAGCGTTCGGGAAGGTAAGTTACTTCCTCGTCTTTAAAGCCGAGCTTTATGCTCTTTACCTTTTTGGCAAGCTTCGGATCTGCTTTTCTTGCTTCACACCATGCGATCGCTCCGTCATCGTTCATAATATGCAGCGTACCGTCATCTGTCAGCTCCCAACAGTTCTTTTCAAACGCTTCATCAGTTTCGCTCGCCCATTTTGCATAGAGCCGCTGACGTGTGTTTTTGTCGGTAAATGTGCCGAACTCATCGTCCTCCCAAAAATAGCGGTACGCTTCAATAGTGCTGTCCTTTGTTACAAAGCTTGTGTAAAGGGCGCTCTCCCTTGCGCACCACCCGAGGAACGTGTCACCGGGCTTTTCGGGAATATAGTCGTTGATATCAAATCCGAAATCGCCGTCGTCGGGGATCCTGCTGTCGCCTTTTTCCCCGTATTTCGGCGTATCCTCACGCTTCACCTCGTTGACCTCTATAAGCCACTTGTCACGGTCTTTTACAGTGCCGCCGTTTGCGTCAAAAAGGATCGTTCGTTTGTTGCCGCCAATCATTGGACACATATAAAGCTCACCCGCATTGAAGAAATTGACATCCGAATAATAATGCGGAAGCTCGGTCACAAGCATATCGTCTATATTCGGAAATTCATACACCCACCTAACGGTAAACTCCGTATAATCTTCGGATATTTTTTGTCCG
>CACYDY010000174.1 GCA_902773245.1 uncultured Ruminococcus sp. | reverse complement strand
GGCTGTGTGATTTCGGCTGTGAGATTTTTCGAACCGACAAACAGGGAAGCATTGCCGTAATGAGCGACGGAAGCAGCTGTGAAATATTCAGTGAGCTATAAATGAGCAATTTTGAAAATTGCACAAAAATGTTTGAAAGAGGACAATTAAAGTTTTTGCCCAGCTTTTTTAAAAAAGCTGGCGGTTTCCAAAGGCAGAGCCTTTGTTCGCCGTCCGCAGACGGCGAAATACCCCAAGCGTTAGCCCTTTGCAAGGGGTGAATTCAAAAACAGTCCAGTGGACTGTTTTTGAAGAGGGGACGCTTTGCGTGACGAGCGTCCCATAAACTTGCAGTGAATTTTTGTGCAAGTTGTCTGTGGCGTTCTTGATTTGCTCATTTATAGCAGTGAATATTGATGGCAATAGGCTAATTTTCCAAAAAGGAGTGGTAATAATGATGAAGCTTAAGGTTGACAGAATTGACGGTACTATGGTTATTTGTACTGACAAAGAGAAAAAATTCTTTGCTATTGAAAAAAATGAGATTCCTGCCGATGTTAAATCGGGCGATTTTATTGAAATTGATAACAGCGGCAATCTTACAGTGAGCCAAGGCAAAGGAAAAAAGTGATAATTAATGGGATATGAGTGACGGCAATGCAGGAAAACGAAACCAACTGTGTCTGCAAAATATACAAAAAGGTTACAAAAATTTCGTTTATGTCAACGGATTTATAAAATAAATTCAAAATTTTAACTATTTCTCGGGTTTTGTAACAATTTAGTAACAATTTTTTGTGTTGTTGCTGTTATAATAAAACATGAGTTATGTTATTGTCAAAGGAAAGGAAGATAATAATGGGAGTGTACGAGGAGTTACAGGCAAGAGGTCTGATTGCTCAGGTGACCGATGAAGATGAAATAAAAGAGCTGATCAACGCAGGAAAGGCAACTTTTTATATAGGCTTTGACCCAACGGCCGACAGTCTGCACGTAGGACATTTTATGGCTCTCTGCCTTATGAAAAGACTTCAAATGGCAGGAAACAAGCCTATTGTTCTTGTAGGAGGCGGAACGGGAATGATCGGCGATCCCTCGGGAAGAACCGATATGCGTCAGATGATGACGAGAGAAACTATCGACCACAACTGCGAGTGCTTCAGAAAGCAGATGAGCAGATTTATTGATTTTTCCGAGGACAAGGCTCTCATGGTCAACAATGCCGATTGGCTTCTTGATCTTAATTATGTGGAGCTTCTGCGTGAGGTTGGCGCACATTTCAGCGTAAACCGTATGCTTGCTGCCGAGTGCTACAAGCAAAGAATGGAAAGAGGTCTGAGCTTCTTAGAGTTTAACTATATGATCATGCAAAGCTATGACTTTTATGTTCTTTATAATAAGTACGGCTGTAATATGCAGTTCGGCGGCGACGATCAGTGGAGCAATATGCTCGGCGGAACGGAGCTTATCAGACGTAAGCTCGGTAAAGACGCTTACGCTATGACTATCAATCTTCTTTTGACTTCCGAGGGAAAGAAGATGGGCAAAACTCAGAAAGGCGCGCTTTGGCTCGACGCAAACAAAACAAGTCCGTATGAGTTCTATCAGTATTGGAGAAACGTTGACGACAGCGATGTTATCAAATGTATCAAAATGCTGACGTTCCTTCCGCTTGAAGAGATCGCAGAGCTTGAAAAGCTTGAGGGAGCAGAGCTTAACAAAGCAAAAGAGATCCTTGCCTTTGAAACGACAAAGCTTATTCACGGAGAAGAAGAAGCTCATAAGGCTCAGCAGGCAGCCAGGGCGCTTTTTGCAAACGGCGGAGCTTCGGAGAATATTCCCACAACCGAGCTTTCCGACTCTGATTTTTCCGACGGCGGAATAAACATTCTCGATCTTCTTGTGAGAACTTCTCTTGCGCCTTCAAAAAGCGAGGCAAGAAGAAACGTTCAGCAGGGCGGAGTTTCCGTTGACGGCGAGAAAATTACAGACGTGAATGAAGTTGTTGCAAAAAGCGTGATCGCAGAAAAGGGCGGTAT
>CACYDY010000173.1 GCA_902773245.1 uncultured Ruminococcus sp. | reverse complement strand
TGCCTTTGGAATCTGCGGGCGCAAGGCGGAAGTGCCCTTGGGGCACCTTTGAAAAGGCCCCTGCGAAACTTTAATAAGCTTCGCATCACTAATAATTTAGGTGATTTCAAATGTCGTTTACTATAGTTTCGATAATCGATTGAGGTGAAAATATGTTCAGAAAAAAATCCCCTCCGCTTATGGGCGGAATTACTCACATAGTGGTCGGGCTGGGTAATCCCGACAGAAAATACGAAAATACCCGTCACAATGCCGGCTTTATCGGAATTGACGCTTTAGCCGAAAAATACGGTGTCACTATCGACAGACTTAAATACAAATCATATTGTCAAACGGTTGAGATCGGAAGCAGCAGGGTTTTGCTCATGAAGCCTCAGACGTACATGAACAACAGCGGTCAGGCTGTTGTTGAGGCAATGAATTTTTATAAAATACCAAGTGAAAACGTTATAGTTATGTTCGACGATATTTCTCTTGATGTCGGTTTGATGCGTGTTAAGAGAAAGGGAAGCGACGGCGGTCAAAAGGGAATGCGAAGCATTATTTATCTCAGCGGAAAGGATACGTTCCCCCGCGTAAAAATCGGAGTAGGTCACAAACCCGAAAAATGGGATCTTGCCGATTGGGTGCTTTCGCAGTTTACCAATGACGAGAAAAAGCTCATAGATGAAACCGCAAAGAAAGCCGCCGCCGCAGTCGAATTGATACTTGACGGAAATATTGACAAGGCTATGAATCTATATAATTAAGAAGCACTATCCGCAACTTAAGAGTAGAGTGAATGTATGCAGGGTTCGGGGCGTAAGCCCGCCACCCTTTAGCCCCCTTTCCCTCGAGAAAGGGGTATGGGTGACGTCAATAAATGTTAAATAAAACCAACGTCTTGGGTCGACAGGAACAAATCCTTAAGTTGTAAACAGTGAATTAAGAAGAGGAAAGTATGAAATTTTTAACTAACGTGATTTCTCAGATGAAAGAATACAAAGCTTTGCGCCAAGCTGTTTCGGATGGCAGAATAACAGCCGCAACGGGACTTACGGGAGTTCATAAAGCTAATGTCGTTTCGGCTGTCTGCACACAGCTTTGCAAAAAGATGCTTCTGCTTGTCGGCGAGGAGCAGGAGGGGCAGCAGCTTTGCAATGATATTTCGTCAATGGGGTTAAAGGCTTTGATGTATCCGCTGAGAGATCTGAATTTTCGTGATATCAGCGGAAAATCAAGGGAATATGAACACCAAAGGCTGATGGTGCTTTCAAGTGTTTTGAAAGGCGATTTTGACGTTGTTGTCGCCTGCATTGACGCTGCGGCTCAATTTACAATTCCGCCCGAGGCGCTGAAAAAATCTTCTTTTCTTTTGAAAGTCGGGGAGAGGGCGGAGATATCGGAGCTTACGGCATTGCTTGAGGCGTCGGGCTACGAACGCTGCGAGCAGGTCGAGGGCGAGGGTCAGTATGCGGTCAGAGGAGGTATACTTGATCTGTTTATGCCCGATGAAAAAGCTCCGATCAGAGTTGAATTCTGGGACGATGAAGTAGACACGCTTAACTACTTTGACGTTACTACCCAAAGACGAACGGATTATGTTGAGGAAATTTACATTTCTCCGTCAACCGAGGTTCTTGTTAAAGACAAACAATCCTTGATCGATAAAATTCAGAAAAAAGCAAAATCACTGAGAAGCAAGAATGCAGCCAAAGCAAGAGAGATCCTCTCTTGTGAGTGCGAACAGCTCGAACAGGGAATAGTTCCCGGGAGTATAGATAAATTTATTTCACTGATATATGAACGTCAGACTTCTCTGTTTGATTATTTTAATAATGACGACGTGATCGCAATATCCGAGCATACAAGAGTAAAAGAAAGAATGCATGGCTATGCGTGGCAGTTTGGCGAGGACTTGAAGGATTTTATCGCAGAAGGCACTCTCTGCAAGGGGCTTGACACGTTTTTTGTAGGTTATCCCGACCTTTGTCAGCATTTTCTTGAGAGCAGAACTCTGTATCTTGATAATTTTGCAAGCGGTTCTTATGACACGAAAATATCGGAGCTTGTAAATTTTTCGGTCAAGCACCTTTCTCTTTGGGGCGGAAGCGTCAAGCTTCTTGCCGAAGATCTTGACCCCTTTGCCATCGGAAAGTATACGTGCGTTGTGCTTGCGGGAACCGAAAAGGCAGCCGATTCGCTGAGAGATGACTTGAAAGAAAAAGGGTATAAGGTCGCCGACGATACAAACGTTGTTTTTCCGAACCCGGGAGTTGTTTATGTTTTGCCCGGGGCATTGTCGGCGGGAATTGAGTATACGGGGATAAAATTTGCTCTGATCTCCCAGGGACACGTGAGAACGACGAGCAAAAAAATAAAGGGAAGAAAAAACAAAAACACAAAGCAGATATCCGGTCTTTCGGAGCTTTCAAACGGCGACTACGTTGTTCATGCCACACATGGAATAGGTCAGTTTACGGGAATCCACAAACTCGATATTCAGGGAATAATCAAGGATTATATAAAAATTGTCTACGCAAAAGGAGATGTCCTTTACGTTCCTGTCACTCAGCTTGATCTTGTTTCAAAGTATATAGGTCCCAAAGAGGAAAGTACCGTAAAACTCAACAGGCTTGGTTCCGGCGACTGGCAGAAAACTACCACAAGAGTAAGAAAAGCGGTTCGTGATATGGCTGACGAGTTGATAAAGCTTTATTCCGAACGTATGCAGGTCAAGGGCTTTGCTTTTTCGGAGGATAACGAGTGGCAGCGTGATTTTGAAGCTAAATTTGAGTACGAAGAAACGGACGATCAGCTCAGATGTATCGAAGAGATCAAAGGCGACATGGAACGGGTCGTTCCTATGGACAGACTTCTGTGCGGAGATGTGGGTTTCGGAAAAACCGAGGTTGCTCTTCGCGCGGCGTTCAAATGCGTTACGGATTCAAAGCAGTGCGCGCTGCTTGCGCCGACTACGATACTGGCTTGGCAGCATTATCAAACAGCGTTAAGACGTTTTGAGGGCTTTCCCGTTAATATTGAGCTTCTGTCGAGATTCAGAACGCCCAAACAGCAGGAAGAGGTTCTGAAAAAACTCAAAAGCGGAGAGGTCGACTTTGTTATAGGAACGCATCGCCTTGTTCAAAAAGATGTTAAGTTCCGTGACTTGGGACTTGCGATAATTGACGAAGAGCAGCGGTTCGGAGTTGCGCAAAAAGAAAAATTTAAAACGATGTTTAATAATGTTGACATTCTGACGCTTTCCGCAACGCCTATTCCGAGAACGCTGAACATGGCAATGAGCGGCATTCGTGATATGTCCGTGCTGGAGGAGGCTCCTCTTGACAGAAAACCTGTTCAAACGTATGTTTTGGAACATGACAGCGCAGTTATTGCCGAAGCGATAAGAAGAGAACTCAGACGAGGCGGTCAGGTCTTTTATCTTCACAATAAGGTCGACAGCATTACAGCAAAGGCGATAGCGATCAAGTCAAGAATACCCGAAGCGAATGTTGCGATAGGCCACGGAAAAATGACCGAGCAGGAGCTTTCCGAGGTTTGGCGGAAAATGCTTGAACAGGAGATCAACGTTCTTGTCTGCACAACTATCATCGAAACCGGAGTCGATTTGCCGAATGCAAACACTCTTATTATTGAAAATGCCGACTGCATGGGACTGTCACAGCTTCATCAGCTGAGGGGAAGAGTAGGACGTTCCACGAGAAGAGCCTATGCATATTTTACTTTCACACCAAATAAGGTGCTGAGCGATATCTCTTCGAAAAGACTGACAGCAATAAGAGAATTTACCGAATTTGGTTCGGGATTCAAGATAGCAATGCGTGATCTGGAGCTTAGAGGCGCCGGCAATATTCTCGGCGGACAGCAGCACGGTCACATGGAGGACGTCGGTTATGATATGTATATAAAGCTTTTGAATGAGGCTATCAGTGAAGCAAAGGGCGAAGAACCGGAAAACCCGCAGGTGGATTGTCTGGTAGATCTTCAGGTTCAGGCTCACATTCCCGAAAGCTATATTTCAAGCTTGAATCAAAGACTGGAAATATACAGAAGAATATCCGATATACGTTCAAAGGAGGATTCTCAAGATGTCGTTGACGAGCTGCTTGACAGATTCGGAGATGTTCCCAAATCCGTGATGGGACTTGTTGACGTTGCGCTGATAAGAAATATGGCTTCGCAGTACGGGATCTATGAGATAAAGCAGCAAAAGAACGATGTGCTTTTGTTTGTTGATAATATTAAATCGAAGAAGGTAGGAAAATTTCTTGCAAAAAATAAAATGCGAACGCTTTTAAAGGTTTCAAAAAAGCCGCATATAGTGTTCAGACTTCTGCCGAAGGAAACGATACTTTCGGCGTTGAAATCGGCATTTTAACAAGCTTGAAAGAG
>CACYDY010000172.1 GCA_902773245.1 uncultured Ruminococcus sp. | reverse complement strand
GGAGGCATATTTCAGCCCTTTTAGGGGTGAATTCTTAAAACAGTCCGGTGGACTGTTTTAAGAAGAGGGGCATTTTGGCAGAAAATGTCCCTAACTAACTGTTCTCACCAAAGTTACCTCGCCGCTCCAAGGCGACGCAAAAAGCGTATTTTTTAAAAATTGATTTCCGTGTACTAAACAGGCTCTAAATTCATATGGTAAAAAGGCTCTAAATTCATACGGTCTGCCTTTGACAGTCAAAAGCGGACTGTATTTCTCAGCTGTCGAAATACTTTCGATAAAGCTCTTTCGGCAAATCAAAAATATCACAAACTATATCCGGACTGAAAACCTCTTGCGGTTCTCCACGGTACACTATCCTGCCGTTTTTTACACAAACAGCAAAATCTGCAATCTTCCGCGCAAGATCTATTTCATGCATAGATATAACAACCGCTGTGTTGTTGTTTTCGGCGATATTCTTCACGGTTTCGAGAAATCTTATCTTGTAATGAATGTCCAAAAAAGACGTAGGCTCGTCAAGAAGAAGAATTTTTGATTCTCTGCAAATAGCGCTTGCAAGCATTACTCTCTGCCGCTGTCCGTCGCTTATATTTGCAAATTCACGCTCTGCGATATCCCCGATATCGACCGATCTTATAGCTTTTTCAACCGAGTCCCTGTCTTTTTCGGTAAGCATTCCGAAACGTCCCGTGTACGGATATCGTCCCATCTCGACAACCTCTCTGCAGGTCAAAAGTCGAGGGGTAACTCTTTCGGTCAGCAAAACGGACATTTCTTTTGCCAGGTCTTTTTCACTCAGCAGATCTGTGTTTTCACCGTTGATAAATACCGATCCGCCAAGCTTCTTGATGTATCCGCCGATAGTTTTCAAAACGGTTGATTTGCCCGAGCCGTTGGCGCCGATAAGTGTTAATATTTTACCGCTTTCAAGCTTAAGACAAATATCCTTTATTATCGGGTCGTTATACCCAACGGTAAGATTCTCTGTTTCTATCATGCTGTTCATAATTCCTGCCTCTTTCTTCGAAGCATGACGGCGATCACTATGGGAGAACCGAAAATGGCAGTCACTGTGCTGATACTGAGTTCGGTCGGTGAAAATACGGTTCTCGCAATCATGTCGCAGACCATACAAAAAATACCTCCGCCCAAAAAACAAGCCGGAATAAGAACTATCGGTTTGCCTGTTTTAAAAGCAAACAAAACAATATGAGGAACGGCTATTCCCACAAAAGACACGGGGCCCGCAAACGCCGTCACACAAGCCGACAGCAGTCCCGACAGCAGTATCAGCATAACCCTGAGCTTCTTTACGTCTACACCGGAATTTTTCGCAAAATTTTCTCCGAGTCTGTAAGCGGAAATAGGCTTTGACAATAGTACCGCCGCCAAAAAAGAGATCATTACCACAACAAAAATCGTTCCGACGTTTTCCATTCTCATACCCGAAAACGAACCTTTCGACCAGTTGTGTAAATTAACAATATCGGCGTCGTCTGCAAATGTTACGACAAAATCCGTGACCGCCGAGCATATATATCCTATCATCACGCCGCACACCACCAGAAGCGACATTCCGCCGACTTTTTCGGAGATCAGCAACACTAACCCCAATGACGCAAGCGCACCCAAAAAAGCGGCGGCTATCATTACCAGCGAATTTAAAGCTATCATACGGCTCGCCGCAAAGATCATCGCCAAAGCGACCACAAGCTTTGCGCCCGACGAAACCCCCAGTACAAACGGCCCTGCGATAGGATTATGAAAAAAGGTTTGCAGAAGATATCCCGACAAAGCAAGCGCCCCTCCGAGAAGCATTGCCGAAAGTGTTCTCGGTATTCTTATTTTCCACAAAATACTCTCTGCGGTTTTGTCTATGCCTTTCCCCAGGAGAAAATCAATTGTCTGAGCAGCGGAAATCTCTGCGCTTCCCACAAAAATATTCAACACAAGAAACAAGATCCACAGGATACCGAAAACAACAAACGCCGCTGCGATCCTGTAATTCTTATCTTTCATTTTCGCCGCCGCCTTTCAGCTTAAATAAAAACTCCATTGACTCACCTTCGGTTTGATTTGTAAAAATAAGGTTCATCTCCAAAATTATCGAACCCGATTTCAATGTTTCCTGAAAAAGATTATTTTTGGTACACCAGACGTTGTTTTCCCTTACGGCTTTAAAATCCTCGAGCAAGGGACTTTTTTCACAAAGCTGCTCAATGCTTTGAACCTCGCCGCCGATCGTGCTGTTATAAATTATAAAATCTGCGTCCCTTGCAGTTTCACAGAACTCCTCGCCTTCAAGCGTTACGGTGGAAAATCCCTCTCCGTCCAGGTGTTTAAATACATTTTCGCCCCCCGAAAGCTCTATCATTTTTGAAACGTAATCTCCCGGTTTTCTCGTTACAAACTGTCCGGAACTGTTTATGTAAAAAAACACAGCAGTCTTGTTTGTATCCGATTTTTTCAAGTTTTCGATCATTTCCGACTGTTCGTTGAAAGCGCTTTCGGCAATATCGCTTTTACCGAGCATTTCGCCGTAGACCTTTATCCACTCGCTTCGCCCCAAGGGGTGCTGTTCATAGCTTGAATAATCCACAAATACGGTTATCCCCAGTTCTTCAAGCTTTTCCTTTACGTCGGGGGTATGCTCGATCATGGTTGATTCTATGGCAAGGCTGCATTTATTTGACAACAGAAGCTCATAGTCGGGCAGACTGTATTTCCCCGCATAGATCATGCTGCCGCTTTCGAGCGCATTTTTTGCGTAATCAATATACCAGTCCTCCGCTTTGGTACCGGAAAATCGAACGGCGCTGCCGCTGTCCAAAGCGTCAAAAAGCGACATTGAAGACGTTGCCGCAAGATAAACGTTTTCTATCGGAGAATAAATTATTTTATAACTCTCATTCAGGTTTTCAGGCGGCGATTCGCCCCGAGGTACGATCAGACAGCGTGTTCCGGCTGCGGTGTAGACTGCCGAAAAGCCGTCGGTATAGCGGTCTATCGCAAATTTGTCGGCATATTTAAGCTGCTCACGCTCCAAAAACTCATGATTCTCGATCGTGACATGATCATCCGGTATAGAGCTGTCCCGAGTACAGCCCCCAAGTAAAAACGCCGTCAAAAAAGCCGCAAGACACAAAGAAAACGATTTATAAAACCTCATCATTTGATTTCCTCAAAGCTCTCTTTCTCTTAAACATAAATACGGCAAACACAACGGCAGCCGCCAAAACGCAGCCCGAACAAACAAAAACAACGCCATTGCCCGAGGTCGATCTGACAGACTGCGAATCAAAATTGAGAGTGTACTCGATCATATGGGGCGTACTCATTGCGAGTGTTTCGGCCTTAACGGGGATATCCGTGTCAAGAGAAGAAACGTCGATCACAAACGTAGAATTACCGTCGGTATTTATCGGGTAATAATCCACTCCTCCAACCTCCATATAGTCATAATTAGAACTGCTCCACTCGATTTGAGCCTGCATTTTTCCGTCCGAAACAAAAAGCTTTGCCGGGCTTGTGACAGAAGCTCTTCCGCTTCCGCCTGCAAGGCTTACGTCTATTTCGTACTCGCCGTTTTCAAGCATTATCAAACACCTCCAAGAAACATTGCAGAAAAAAAACACCTTTACTTTTCGTAAAGGCGTAGCACGGCAAAACGCATATACGATCCTGTTTTTTCAGATCACATATCCGTTGTTTTCGTACTGCCAATTACTCGTGGCATTGAAATTCGGACGTGATGATTTAATCAGTGGTTCCTTAAAGCATATTCCAAATTTCGTGTACAGACACAAGGCAGGTCTCCCGACTTATTTATCAACGCACGAAAAGGTCTTCCCGATTTCTCAGTGACATATTCTTTTCGCACTCCTTAATTACGGTGACGAGTTCGCACGGGAATGACGATCAACCTCAAAGATATCTCAAATTCAGAGTATGATCTCCGCCGGTTTTCTTAGTTTCACCCGTTTCCCTTTTCATCGGATCAAGATTGTACACAGACAAAAATATCCGACACCTTATGTCTTATTCAATTTTCACAGTCTATACTATAACACATTGCCTCAATTAAGTCAACCCCCTACCGGGCGGCGGGTGAACACCCGCAGGTAATGCCGCCTTACATTATTGCAACAATTAAGTTTGCCTCCGCTCTTCGGTGTCAAAATTGATTTCATTTCTATAACACAAACTACCGATCAACACAAAAAACGCCGCCAAGGAACCCCCCAAGCGACGTCTTTTGCTACTTTTTATTGACATATTTCCCAACAATGGGAACTGATCTGTATTCCCCGCTGAAAGCCGAAACGGCACCCGAAAAAACAGGAACCAACAGCATTATCAGCATAAATATGCATACCGCTGCGGCAGCGATATTGTAAATGTTGAAGCTTAGGTGAAGCTGCCAAACCAAAAGAACCTTCAGCCCAACAACGGCAGTCAGGGTTACCAGGCTTACAATAAGCGAATAAATAAACACTGCGATCCCCTGTTTTGCGTGCGCCTTGCAGAAGTCCGAGCTTTTTCTGAAAGCAAACGGGATCAAAAACAGTATCCCGATGTATGACAAAGCCGCAATATTTTTGTGAGAATCAATATCGCTTTCCGTAAAATCTGCCAAGCTGCGTTTTTTGCTCTTTTGAACATAGGGCTTGTCTTTGTTCAAAGCCACAGTCTGCTGTCTTGACGGCTGCTGTGCGCGCCGGGCGGTGTTTTCGTTCTTTTCGGCATTTGCTTTTTTGTTTTCGCCGACTTTTGCCACAGGCTTTTTAGGCGGTTGCTCTATTTTTCTCGATTTGGGAAGATCGTTTCTCAAATCCTTTGCGCTGTCGGATTTAGCTGGCTTTTGTTGAGCGGACTTTGGTTTTTCCGCTTTTATGCGTTCGGCGCTCTCCCGACGGTTTAAACTATCTGCCGCCGGTTTCGATGGTTCAGACATCTTTGCCGTGTCGGCTGCGTCTTTAATTTTCTTTTCGTGATAATTCTCCGCACTGCCTTTTTGAACTGATCGTTCTTTTTTCGAAACATTGTTTGAAGATTTTTTAACGGCGGCCGCATTTTCGGAAACCTGCATTTTACCTGCCCTTGGCTCGGTAATTTCTTTTTTCGGATTTCTGTTTGCATTCTTTTTCGGATCGGCGTTTTGCTTTGGCGCAGCGGCTTCGCCTTTTGTTTTGTTTGACGGCGGCTGCGTGCTTTTCTTTTTGCGTTCGGAATTTTGACGGTTATCCGAAACGGCTTTTACGTTTTCGCCGTTGTTTTTCTGTGTGTTTGCAGCTTTTGGCTTTGAAGAAGTTTTATTCTTCTTTTTGATCCCGACAACAGGTTCGCTCGGTTTCAATTCGACTTTTTCGTCATCGTCAGGCTGTTTGTTGATGTCGACATTCGGTTTGATTTTATGACCCAAAAGCTGAGAATCGACAGGCTCGATTATTCTCGTAGGAATTTTGCGGTTTTTTGAAGCTTCATACCGCTTTCTGTCACCCGTGTATTTTTTTGAACCGACAATATCCGAGCTTGACTGCCTGTTTATAACTATCGGTTTTATCTCTTCCGGCTCCGACTCTATTTCGGGAGTGGAAATCTCTCCCATTGCCTGTTCCTGTTTGTAGATTTTTTTCAACACTGCGCCCTTGCGTACTTTGTCGTACTTTTCTCCCGATGAAAACAGATCAATCTTTTGATCCCCCGATTTTATCATCTCTTCGGCGTCGGTGTTTGAGAAAATCTCTTTGTCATTTTCGGTACTCCTGTTTCTTCGGCTGTCACTAAGAGCAGCTCCACATTTTGCACAAATGGAGGAATCCGAAGAATTTGCAGTACCACACACCTTGCATTTTAACAAATTAACCCCTCCACAAAAAATCAGTTTATTCGACTGAAAAAAACATAAAACTAAAATAAATAACCTTAATTATTATAGAATATATTCCCTTGATCTGTCAACTTAAAATGTTGTAATACTTTGTAACAAAGTCTTGATACAATGAATTTTATATTACGTATTGCAAAAAATGTAAAAATGTTATAAAATAAGAGTGTGTGTATATTCATATGTAAATATCAGCCAAAAAGAATTTTGAAATATGCTGATGTTACGTTGTAATAATTTAATAACAGGAGTAGAAATTTATGATGAAAAAATTAATTTCGGCAGTTCTTACTGCAGCAATAGCCGCAGGTATGCTGACTCTTTCGGGCTGCGGCGAAAAAACATTCGTTTTTGCAGGAACAAAATATGACTACAGCGTTACCGAGATCACAGTCCGTGACAAAGAAATAACTTCCTTCGGCGAGCTTCTGGAATGTGAAAATCTTGCTTCGCTGACACTTGATAACTGCGATATCTCCGATCTTTCTCAGATTTCTCAGCTGAGCGGATTAAAAAAGCTGACTCTCAACAACAACAAGATCTCGGACATATCGCCGCTGTCAAAGCTGACAAAGCTGCAGATCCTCTCTCTTTCTCAGAATGACATCGCTGACATTTCGCCCGTCGGCTCGCTTGAAAATCTTACATACCTGGATCTCGGAAAAAATCCGATCAGCGACATTGCGGCTGTATCTTCACTGAGCAAGCTTGAAACGCTTTATGTGGACGAAACCTCGATCTCGGATATTTCTGCGATCATTGATCTTAAAAATCTGCAAGAGCTTTATCTGAGTTATAACAACATTATGGGATTCAGCGCTTTGTCGGAATTAAAGAATCTGAAGGTGCTTGATCTGCATTCATCGGGAATAAGCGGACTTGGCGTTCTTCAAGAGCTTGAAGAGCTTGAAGAGCTTTACATAGGCGAAAATCCCGATATTGAAGACTTTACTCCTATTGCTTCGCTTGAGAAGCTTAAGGTACTTTACGCCGAAAGCACCGCTCTGACAGACGTTTCGATCTTTTCCGAAATGGAAAACCTGACAACATTAATTCTTACTAACGACAGTATCGGCGACGTAACTCCGCTTTCTTCGGTTGAAACACTGGAAACTCTCAACATCGAGGGCGATTATATTGTATCGCAGGAAAATGTCGGAAAGCTCATGAGCGCGCTGCCGGATTGTGAGGTTATTCATTCGCAGCTGAAAACGGAAGCCGAGCTTGAAATGTTAAATCCCGACAATACCGTTGACAGCGATCTTGACAGTGACAAAGAAGCTTCATCCGATAAAGATAACAAAAAGGACTCTGACGAGGATTCCGACGATGATGACTCCGACAAAGACGAAGAAGATGACGAGGACAACGAGGACAACGAGGACGAAGAGAACGACGAAGAACAAAACGATCTTGTTCCCATAACGGAAGAATAAAAAATATTACAGGCTTGGGCAGTCGGAACAATTGCCCGAGCCTGTATTTTTGTTTTTCGGCAGACAAGATGAGTGCCAAGTCCGTAGGACGTGATTTAATCAGTGATTGCTTGTCTTTCGGTTTTATAAATTCAGATTTTAGCTATAAATGAGCAAAT
>CACYDY010000171.1 GCA_902773245.1 uncultured Ruminococcus sp. | reverse complement strand
TGCGCTGTTTTCGCTGACGTATCTTGCATTCACGCTCTGCCGTGTGTGGTGGTACCATCACCCCGAAAGCAACCCCTTCCCCGAAACTAATTATACCGTTGCCGATGTGCTGCAGGCGGTCTATCTGATAACGATCGCGGGCGCCGTTTTGTGGGGTGTGAGGAAGATAGTTTTTTACCTTTTCAAAAAAACAGAACCGGAATAGAACCGGAGCGCAAAAAATGATCCCGAAAAGCCGCATAACCATGCGCTTTTCGGGATTTTGGCTACTATTCATATTCAAGTGCGGCAGGCTTTGGGAGCATGTTTTTTTCGACAAAATACATTGCACACTGCCACATAACATGTTATAATATTACAAATAACTGCTGCTCGTTTAACAAATATCAGCAATAACTTCTGAGGTGTTACTATGCTCAAGCCCGGACTGTACGAACAGGTAATCAACAAAGAGCTTTCGGATAAAATAGATGATTCTGCACAGCTTATTGACAAGCGCTCTATTGACAAGGCTGAAGCTCCACAGGCGCTTGCGGGGTATCTCTCCGAGGTCATCGAGAAGGGACTCTCACGACTTGCAGGTGATAATATCAAGGGTCAGCTGGAGCTTGCCAACAGGATAGTATTGGCAGTGACTGAGCTTACAGGCGATGATGAGTTCGACGGTTTGAGCGTTGACCGGCGTGCGGAACAGCTCCTTGCAGTTGCCAATATACAGAATAATGCGGACGCCGTACTTGGACGCATAACAACGACACGCCCTGAAACCTCCCTTGCATCAGGCTCATTGTTCACGGGTGCAGGACACGAACCGCAGATGATGACCGAGCTGAAAAAGGAAATAGTTTCCGCCGACAGGATAGATATGCTGGTATCGTTCATCAAGTGGAGCGGACTTGTGCTTATTATGGACGAGCTGACCGACTTTACCAATCGCGGCGGACAGCTTCGGGTTATAACAACTTCGTATATGGGTGCGACCGACGTCAAGGCAGTTGAAGAACTGAGCAAGCTGCCCAATACTGAAATCAAGGTATCCTATGATACCGAGAGAACAAGGCTTCATGCGAAGTCCTATGTTTTTTATCGCGACACAGGATTCACGACCGCTTATGTTGGCTCATCGAATATGTCCAACGCAGCCATGACCAGCGGTCTTGAATGAAATCTGAAAATCACAGCTCACAATCAGCCGCATACTATCCGCAAGATAAATGCGACCTTCGAGAATTACTGGAACAGCACTGATTTTTCGCTGTATTCAGCCGAGGACAAAGCTCACCTTATGCAGGCTCTGAAAGCAGAGAAATACCACTCAGCCGATGATAATTACAGCTTTGATATACGCCCGTTCTCCTATCAGCAGGAAATACTGGATAAGCTGACTGCCGAGCGCGAGATACATCATCACTGCAATAACCTTGTTGTTGCCGCAACGGGTACGGGCAAAACTGTTATTTCCGCCTTTGATTACAAGCGTTTTCGTCAGCAAAACAGACGTGCAAGGCTTCTCTTTGTGGCACACAGAAAAGAGATTTTGAAGCAGAGCATACATTGTTTCCGCGGAGTGCTCCACGATGCCAATTTCGGCGAGCTTTTCTATGGCGGAGTTGTTCCCACAAGTCTTAATGAACTGTTCATCTCTATCGAAACCTTCAATTCCCAGGCACTTGACAAGACTACCTCGCCTGACTTTTATGATTTCATAATCGTGGATGAGTTCCACCACGCCGCTGCGCCGACATATCAGCGTTTGCTTGAATACTACAAGCCGAAGATACTTCTCGGTTTGACAGCTACTCCCGAACGAATGGATGGTCAAACTGAAAAGATACTTGAATATTTTGATAATCGTATTGCAGCGGAGATCCGTTTGCCCGAAGCAATAGACAGGAAACTGCTGTGTCCTTTTCACTATTTCGGAGTGTCCGATGATGTTGACCTGCACAATATAAAATGGTCGAGAGGCGGTTACGACAAGACTGCACTTTCCAATATCTACACAAACAACGATATACGTGTTACGCTAATTCTGAAAGAGCTGAACAAGTATGTTGGAGATATTGATACGGTCAAGGGACTGGGCTTCTGCGTATCAAAAAAACACGCAGAATATATGGCTTCGAAGTTTAATGAAGCGAATATTCCTTCTATTTCTCTGGACGCAGACAGCAAGAAAGATGAACGTGATTCTGCGCAGTCAAGGCTTGTAAAGGGAGAAATAAAGTTTATTTTCACTGTTGATCTTTACAACGAGGGTGTGGATATTCCCGAGGTCAATACGGTCATGTTCCTGCGTCCTACCGAGAGCCTGACGGTCTTTCTGCAGCAGCTTGGACGAGGTCTGCGTCTCAGCGAGGGCAAAGACTGTCTGACTGTGCTTGATTTTATCGGACAGGCACATTCAAAATACAACTTTGAGTCTAAGTTTGCGGCACTTCTCGGCAACACTCAGCGAAGTGTAAAGGACGAGATCGTGCACGGCTTTCCGCTTCTCCCGAAGGGCTGTTACATCAAGCTGGAGAAGATGGCGCAGAAGTATATTCTCGACAATATCAGGCAGGCTGTGGGCAACAAGAACGCTATCGTAAAGCGTCTTGCAACATTTACCGAGGACAGCGGAAAAGCGCTTACTCTTGCCAATTTCCTCAACTACTATAATCTTGACCTTAGTGCCGTTTATGGAACGAAAAGCAGCTTTGCACGGCTGTGTGTACAGGCAGAGGTCCGTACAAACTTCTCCGAGGATATTGAAGAAGTTGTCACAAAAGCGCTGCCGAAACTTTCGTATATCGACTCACACCGTCTGATAGAATTTGTTATCGATTACCTACCTGAAACAGACAAGTATACCATCAATGATTTTGACGGTGTTCAGCAGAGAATATGGCAGATGCTGCAATTCACTTTTTGGCAGAAGTCCTACGAAGAATGCGGCTTCAGCGACCTGCTTGAAGGTTTCCGAAAGATAGCGAAGTCGCCTGTTATGCTTGCTGAGATACTTGAATTGCTATACTACAAATACGATAAGATAGACTTCACCGACGAACCTGTGCAGGTGGATTATGACTGTCCGCTTGATGTGCATTGCAGTTACACAAGAGACCAGATACTTGCAGCACTGGACTTTATGAAACCCGATACTGTTCGCGAGGGCGTGAAGTATCTGGAAGAGAAAAAAACCGACCTGCTGTTTGTAACACTCAACAAGTCGGACAAGGACTATTCTCCCACAACAATGTATAATGATTATTCCATAAACAGTGATCTTTTCCACTGGCAAAGTCAAAGCACCACAACTCCGCATAGCAAGACAGGTCAGCGGTACATAAATCACCGCAAAATGGGCACAAGCGTGATGATATTTGTCCGTGAATACAAGAGCACCAAGCTTGGTGCTGCACCTTATACTTTCCTGGGACTTGCTGACTATGTGAAGTCGGAAGGCTCGAAGCCTATGAATATTGTGTGGAAGCTCCGCAAGCCTATACCTGCAAAGTATCTCAGGAAAACTAATCAGTTGATGGTGGGATGAGATGAAAAAAGTAAAAGTTGTAGCAGCCGTTATATGCGACTCGCTTAAATCAAAAACACGCATATTCGCAACTGCAAGAGGATACGGAGAATTCAAAGGTATGTGGGAATTCCCCGGCGGAAAGATCGAGCCCGGAGAAACTCCCGGGCAAGCCTTAGTAAGAGAGATACGCGAGGAACTTGATACCACAATCAAAGTTGGTGATCTTATCGTGACGATCGAGTACGATTACCCTGACTTCCACCTGTCTATGGACTGCTTCTGGTGTGAGGTCGCAGAAGGTGACTTGGTTCTTCTTGAAGCACAGGAGGCACGGTGGCTTGCTAAAGATGAGCTTGACAGCGTGAAGTGGCTGCCGGCGGATATAGGGTTGGTAAAAAGAGTTAGGGAGACACTGATTAAATCGAGTGCCAAAATTGCGCCGTCAGATTTCGCGGCAAATTGGACGAAAAAGCCGCAGGAATACTGAC
>CACYDY010000170.1 GCA_902773245.1 uncultured Ruminococcus sp. | reverse complement strand
GGTAACGTCATAGCCAGCTTTCTTTGCAGCTAAAGCCAAATCCTTACGATGTGACAAGAAAAACCAATCAGCGTTAACTGTAATGAATAGTTTTCGCATTTTATTTAAAAACAAGCGTCATTTACGATGTATGATGAAATGCTTTATCCTTCTGATCAGATTATGTAAATGAGTCCTCCAAATTACATATCGACCCACCATTTTCAACTTAACTTTAATGGTAAAAGGCACATACTTCTTAATAAAGTCCTCACTACTAAGTTCATTTGCATCTTTAAAAAATTGTTCTCTGTTCTTAGAAGGTTTTAGAGTGGAGTTCCGCTCTAATCCTCTTTGTGCTTTTTGCGGGTCAAACTCTCTGAATCGAATAGCCCCATCAAGTTTTTCAAAAAACTTTAAGCCCTTTTCTGTCCAAACCGCAACATTCGTGGTACCTTTATTATCGTTCCATTCTGGTGCCAATGATCGTGTTTCCCAACAATCCCACAAGGTAAAATCACTTATTCGTTGAGTCGATTGATATTTACAACTATAACACGAGTTTCTATCGCAATACCCTCCTAAAAACAAACGTAACCACTCATCTGACTCGCTACTTCTTCGATATTCACTAAGTCCTTTCTCCTTGTTGAACTCATTTTTATACCATGCAAGAGTACAATATGAATAGCCTCGTTTCTTATCTCTAAATACTAACAAATTAGCATCTTCAATTTGTTTCCGCTTGAAATCCACATATTTTTGAAACACAAGGGGAGAAGGAACAGATCTACAGCAAACATCCACTGAAATAAGATTGTCATAATCTTTTCCGAGAAATTTATGCAATCCATTCAACTGACATGGAGTTCCACTAAAACAAACCAATCGCCCCTCCTTTAAAAAGGAAAGAGTGTCCTTATAAGCCCTACCAATTTTACTTTGAACATATTTCGAATTGCGGAACTTTATAAGTTCATCTTTACTTTCAACAAAAATATGCTGTACATCAAAATCTTTTGAAATAGATGCTCCAAAAACAACCCCACCTTCATCAATCACTTTTTCAGCAATTGCAGTGAAAGCACCGCCTGAAGTGGACTGATAACGAATTTGCTCGTTTTTATGCTGAACAATAAAAGTCTTAAGATAGTTATTATCACGTTTGGCTGGATTTAAAGCAGGGCAAGCTTTTTCGCAAAGTCCGCATTCCACACAAAGCTCTTTATTTATAACAGGAAACAGAAATCCAGTGTCGTCAGGTTTCATCTCAATGGCTGACTTACTGCACTTATTGGCACAAGCAGCGCATCCGCAACATTGTTTCTTCTCTACCAAATTGGGCATACAAAAAACGTTTTAGTTATCTAATGCATGGATCAAATAATTGAGCGAATCTTTTCTCTTTGCCGCAACCCTTTCCAATACATCATTATAATCTATTTCATCTGCGATTAAAGTCTCCACGTTCTCATTGCCATACACAAGTCTACGAGAAAGCCCTGTCCAATTGAGCAAAGTATAAAGCCTGTCATTTGCAGAAAATTTGCTGCCATCTGGCCATCGGCGGAAAGAGAAGAACTTTTTAGAATTAAGTATACAGAACACAGTTCCATGAAATGAATCTGTACAGATATACTCAGCATTCCTTGTCAAATTGATGAATTCTGACGGTCCAACATTATATGGTTTCTCATCAGCAAAATTTTCATCGTCAGCTATGTATGTTGCACCGTGTAGTAAGCCAATAATTCTGCATCCAGTTTTCTGCTTCAAACTCTTTGCAAATTCTCTATGTGCAGGATTATCGCCCATGAAATAACATAAGATGTATTTTCCTTCAGCAAAAGGCTTTTCATCCTGTACATGCATCCATTCATTAGCATCAAGCATCATTGTTGGATCGCATACTACAGGAACTTCCCGGCCTATCAAATCCTTCACAATATCGCTTGCTGTATCTTCCCTTACACTGATATGATCAATCCTTTTCAAAAACTTTTTAGCATGTTTTTGTAATTTTGCAGGAATTTCAGGAACGCCAAAACTGGTAGAGAAAGCGATCTTTTTAATCTTGTCAGGCACAAATTCCAATGTAAAAAAACCACCTACAATATTGGAAGGACGCCACAATTGATCACTACCAACAACAACAGCATCCATCCCTGAAGCCTGGTTCGACAAACCCTTCCAACTTTTTACGACAGGAAGCATTTTTAGCCATTTTTGATTAAAGGACTTATACATATGATGCCTCGTGGCCATGTCAAGGGCATATTGGTCACTCGAAACAGAAGCCTGTTTTCTGGAGCGACTTTTCAAGTTCTCAAATAAATATTTAAATTCCACAGGATCGAAGAGGCGACCCACATAATAAATGATTTTCTTTATCTTAATTTTCTTATGCACACCATTTATTTCGAATATTTTGGCATCATACCCTAATTTCTCCAAAACATACTGAGTTGCGTATGTCTGCAATGCACTGCCAAAATTATCTTTATAGGTAACAGCCGCTATTCCGATTTTTTTCTTAGTCATATATATAATTGTTAGTTTTGATGATAGAGTTCAGTATATAACCTCTCAAATTCCTTTACAGTCTCCTTGATGTTATATTTTGATTCTGCTATCGCTGAATTATAAGTATCTCTCATATTATGCTTGGCAAAAGCAGAAACAACCATGTCAGCCCAAACGGTTGGAGTCTTAGAAAGATTTTGACGAATAATCAAATCTGTCAAATCCACATCCTTTGTTATGATGTCACTCATCACGATAGGAAGTCCTGTAGCTTGTGCTTCAAGTATTGAAACAGGAAATCCTTCAAAGATTGAAGGAAACACGAATACATCCATAGCCATCAAGTACTCATTAGCATTCTGCACCACTCCCGTAAAAAAAATCTTGTCAAGAACGCCCAATTCTTTTGCTTGTTGTTTA
Organism: uncultured Ruminococcus sp.; assembly: GCA_902773245.1. Taxonomy (GTDB): domain Bacteria; phylum Bacillota; class Clostridia; order Oscillospirales; family Acutalibacteraceae; genus RUG592. The sequence goes on along the minus strand of CACYDY010000170.1, from coordinate 1,529 downwards.
ACGGTAGGTAGCAATGCACCAGTTCCACAGCATACCAATCTTGCGTTCGGCTCTTTTTTTAACACCTCAGCAAATACATTAATCAAGAATATATGATTCTTAGGAACAGAAAATGTTCCTATATGTCCACATAAAAGAACGTCATCGCCTACACCTAATTCGTCACGAATTTTCTTCCTCGTATTAGATTCAAATCTATATTTTTCTGCATCTATGGCATTCGGTATATAATAAAAATGTGAATAGTTCTTATAGTTGTTCCCATAAAGGCGCTCTGCAGCTTTGTCTGAACAAGCGAACCAATAATCAGCTACATCTTTTACACCTCTTGTAAAAAACTTTTTGGTCAATTGTTCTAACTTATTTCCTCGATACCCTGCACTATGACTATGAGCAATGGTTTTACAGCCATGTTTTTTGGCTATTTTCAAAAAGACTGAAGCTGAGTTTGTAGAATGTGCATAGACTATATCATAATGATGAGTACTCAAAAATTGATTCCAAATACGTTGGTAGGATATATAATTATAGACTTTAAAGTAAGGAAGTATATATATTTCACACCCCAAAGCTCTACATTCATCTTCTATCCCATTACATTCAGCATAAAAATTGATGGCTAAATCTATTTGAAACCGTTCTTGATCGATATTACGCAATACATTTAAAAGAAAAGCCTGAGCTCCTCCCATTCTTGTATTACCTATTACCATCAATATTCTAATCTTTTTCATTTAAGTCCTCTTAATTTTCTTTGAGTGAAAAAACACCATGAAATCAATTTATCAATAAAGTTTTTTCCTTTTTCTGGCATTGATAAATCACCAAAACTAACAAAAGAATGCCTGAATCTATCTAAAAATTTTTCTAATTCAACAAACTCATCTTCTTTCATGGTACTTGGATGATAACTGAATGTGAAAACACCAAACAATGGCATTCTCGTACAATGACCACATACTTGTGGTATAAAAGTAAACATCCCATCTTTATAAGGTCTTAATGCTATTGTATCACTGATGATTCTTATATCACTTTCCTCCATAAGTGCTTGAAGAGTTATCTCATCAAATGTATGACTTGGGGCAGAAAAAATCCTAATATTCACATTGTGATTCTTGAAAATCTGAACACCATTCCTTATTTTGTCTTTTTGCAAATTTAAAGGTACACCTGCAAACTCAGAACGGTTCCACATAGGATTCAGCCCACCCTGCTTGGAAATGTACTGATGACAATATCCATGCATAGCAATCTCCCAACCCTTATTTTGCCAAGCCTGAACTTTATTCCAAAAAGCCAAATTCTCTTTATCAAAAAACTGTGTAGCGTCTTCATTATGTGGGATAATTCCGACAATAGGCTTGATTTCATACTTGTCCATCAAAGCTTCAATTCTTGCCCAATTTTCTTTCTTCATTGTTGGACAAGCATCATCAAATCGAATTAAGTATAAAGTCTTATTTTGACCTAACAATTTCATTCAAGTAGTCTTTCCACTGACAATTGATAATGGAAGGTTTAAATTG
>CACYDY010000169.1 GCA_902773245.1 uncultured Ruminococcus sp. | reverse complement strand
TTTTTGAGCGTTTTTCTATGATAAAATTGCTCCACTTGGGTAGTGATATCCTTTGTGCCCTTTATCTTTCGGATTGTGGAACAGGAAAGGTCATTGGTAAGGTGGAAGGTTACGCTTATCAGATTTTAAGAATGCTGTAGGATAAGAGTTACTTAGGCTGATAACCTCGTGGTCGTTGGTTCAAATCCAACCCTGACGCGTCAGCTGCGTCGGGTAGCTCAGTTTGGTAGAGCACGTAATATGACTTTTATCCGAATTTTGCTTCTTTATTTTTTTGTCAATAGTGAATATGGACCGACATAAGCGGGTCTAATTCTTATGACAATTTGACTACTCGTAAGGGTAGTATCGCTCATCTTTCAGCGTATGGAAGACTATTGACAATTTTTATTTGGCGGCTTGGGGGAGCCTGGTTTATCCCAGACGCCTTGAAAGCGTCCGTATTCGTGATGAGCGGATACCGCAGGTTCGAATCCTGCAGCCGCCGCTAGAAAGAGTAATTGCGTAGAGGTTCCCGAACAATTAGGAACTAGGTAGGCGCACGTTTGTCGTCCTTTGAAAGTTTGCTGTGAAAACGACGCTAACGAATCACAGTCTCGTAGGTCCAACTCCTACCTCTTTCGCTATTTTACCTAGTAATAGGTTAGGGCCACGGAGGAGTCCTTGAGTCCTGTAAAGCCGGAGTATGAACTTCAGTAATAGGAATAAGTCACAGGCTAAATTGTGAAGACCCCGCAACATATTTTATACTTAAATAGAACTAATCACATATTATAGAAGGTTTCCAATTTCCATAAAAAATTGGTGGTGGAAGGAGTTCAAAATGAACGTCTATACAAAGATGGTTCAGGCTTTTCCAAGAGATTGTGGTTGGTGTGAATGGCCAGATGGTCATTTAACTGTTAGAATTTTCTATTCTGGTGATTATAGAGATAAAAAACCGGATTTTAAGCCTTGGTGTATTTTCTCTGTTTGGGGTTGTGATGATACTGGAATGGAAATCAATGAATATGTTGCTGATGATAAAGAAGCAAATGAATTGATCAATAAGTGGCTAGAAATTTATCATGATATGCCAAAACATCTTTCGATGGAATGGTTAGAAGAAAGAGGATTCCAGCCTGCTTAAAGGAAGTACACATATGATTTGGTCAGGAGAGAATTATTATCGCATTGCAAATATGCATAGCGAAATGCAAACTCAAAAAGCACCACGTGTGGAAACCTCAACTGTAAAAGCAGTTGACCAATCTAAAAAAGATTCTGACGCTACTGAAAAGCCACATGCGCCAGAATGTAATGGTTGTCCCGACCGAAATACGAAACGTTGTGAGACTTGTTTAACTGGTCGACAGATTTATGTTTAGCTAATTTAAAAACTATGAGCAAAATATATCAGGTAAAAGTAAGTTATAATTTTGAAATTGAAGTAGATGATGACGCAGTTCTTAATAAAAAAGAACTTGAGGAGTTTGCTAAAGAACAATTTGATGAAAAACTTATGAATATCGATGTGGATGTTGATAGTTTTGATTATAAAGTTACCCTTAAGAAGGATTCTTAAGGATTGCTAGTTTTTGGGTTTAACTGGTTCAATTCCAGTAAACTGGCAAAAAATTAAATGCTGTAGTAAAAGACTTACTTAGTTCTATCCATTTTTTTAGAATATAGCTTAATTGGTTAAAGCGCCTGCCGTAAAACGTGGGAGATTTGGGTTCGAGGCCCTCTTAACAGTGTGAAAACACTGAAGTTTTTTGCGATCTTTGCTTTAATTTTTATTGAGAAGGAGAATACTTTTGAAAAAACTTCACATAAGGAAAAATACAGTCTTTTAGGGTTATTAAACCTTAGGAGACTATAATGAGTAGAAGTTATAAAAAAACAGGTGCGTTTGCAATTTGTTCTTCCACCTTAGATAAGGAAGACAGAACATTGTATCATCGCGCTTTTAGAAGAAAGATTAAAAATCTTCTTCATGAAGTTTCTCTTAGTGATATTGAGAGAGATTTGTCTGATTCAGTCGGATTATCAGATTCTGAATTTTCTAAAGTTTGCATTACTTGTAAAGTTTCAAATATTGTAAATGAGGATTTTGATTATTCTGATGAATATTGTGTAAAGTCAAATGATCCTTATATTCCATGGCATAAATGTATAAATCATAAATGTCTTGAGATTTGTCCAGAAACTGCAATTGATAAGATTGTAACCAAAGGAATTGATTATAGCTTGCCAATGGCTGATAAATGGAGCTGGGGATCAGATGGTGGAACACATTGGCAGGAAGATTTCCTTTCTATTAGAAAGGATTTTGATGCTGAGATTTTTGGTGT
>CACYDY010000168.1 GCA_902773245.1 uncultured Ruminococcus sp. | reverse complement strand
GGTGATGACCGAAAAGAATAAGAAAATTACCGCTTATCATGAAACCGGTCATGCGATCGCTCATTATTACTGCGAAACTCAGGACGATGTTCATCAGATCTCCATTATTCCCCGAGGCTTCGCCGGCGGCTACACCATGTCGCTCCCAAGCGAGGACAAGATGTACAGCTCTTTTCGCGAAATGAAGGAAGAGATAGTTGTTCTTCTTGGCGGCAGAGTTGCCGAATCGCTTATTTTCAAGGACGTTACAACAGGCGCTTCCAATGATATCGAGCGTGCAACCGATATTGCCCGTTCAATGATCACCAAATACGGTATGAGCCAAAAGCTGGGTCCGATCGCTTTTGGTGAAAATTCAAATGAAGTTTTTATCGGCAGAGATATGGGTCATACGAAGAATTACTCCGAAAAGGTTGCCTCTGAGATCGACGAGGAGATCTATGCGCTTGTAAAAGAGGGCTATGACAAGGTTACGGAGATCCTTACCCAGCATATGGATAAGCTTCATGAAGTTGCAAAGATATTGCTTGAGAAAGAGAAGCTCAGCGGCGAGGAGTTTGCCGATATTATGAAAGGCAAATCGCTTGCGGCTGACGGCGAATAATGTGTGAGTAGTAATTTACTCAAGCGGTAAATACAATACTAAAAACAAAATGATCTATAATGAATGTTTGATGTGTTTTTCCCGAGCTTTCTGAATAAAGAAACATTATCGGTATTTGTTTTGCAGGTTTTGGGTAAGAATTATTAACGAAATATTTTAATGGTTTTAGTATAAAAGCTGCTGCATCCATGGGTAAATTTCCTTTGGGTGCAGTATTTTTGCGGTAAAAACGAGGTGTCTTATGGCAGAAAAAAACATTGTTGTTAAGGGAGCAAGGGAGCATAATTTAAAAAATATCGACGTGACGATCCCCAGAGATAAGCTGGTTGTTATTACGGGTTTGTCGGGTTCGGGAAAATCATCGCTTGCTTTTGATACTATTTATGCAGAGGGCAGAAGAAGATACGTTGAATCGCTTTCCTCTTATGCCCGTATGTTTTTGGGACAGGTTGAAAAGCCCGATGTCGACAGTATCGACGGTCTTTCGCCGTCTATTTCCATTGATCAGAAAACTACATCTCAGAATCCCCGATCAACGGTGGGCACGGTTACGGAAATATATGACTATCTAAGATTGCTTTATGCAAGAATAGGAATACCTCATTGTCCGATCTGCGGCAGAACTATACAACAGCAAAGCATCGATCAGATAGTCGATAGAATTTTTGAATTTGACGAAGGCACAAAAATTCAGATCTTGTCGCCGATAGTCAGAGGCCGCAAGGGCGAACACGTGAAAATTCTCGAAAAAGCGCGAAAAGACGGCTATGTCAGAGTCAGAGCGGACGGTGAGATATATTCTCTCGACGAGGATATCAAGCTTGAGAAAAATAAAAAGCATAACATCGAGATAGTTATCGACAGATTGGTTGTAAAACCGAGCATAAGAAGCAGACTTGCCGATTCTATCGAAACCTCTTCGGCTTTGTCGGACGGATTGACTATTGTCAATGTTATCGGCGATGAAGATTACTTGTTTTCTCAAAAATACTCCTGTCCGATTCACGGAATAAGCATTGACGATCTTTCACCGAGAATGTTTTCTTTTAATAATCCTTTCGGCGCCTGCAAAAAATGTACCGGTTTGGGCGTTTTTATGAAAATAGACGAAGGGCTTGTTGTGCCCGATGCTGCGAAGTCCGTTCGTCAGGGCGGCATAAAGGCGAGCGGCTGGGCTATGGAGGGTTCTACAATAGCTGCGATGTACTTTGAAGCGTTGGCAAAAAAGTACGATTTTTCATTGGATACTCCTGTCGGCGATCTGCCCGAGGATATTATGCATAAAATTTTGTACGGCACAGGTTCCGAAAAGCTAACCGTCGTCAGAAAAAGCGAATACGGTGTGGGAACATATGAAACGCCGTTTGAGGGAATTATCAACAATCTTGAAAGACGTTTCCGTGAAACAAAAAGCGCTTGGATCAAAGAAGAAATAGAAGCTTTCATGAGCGCTATCCCGTGCGACGAGTGCGGCGGCAGACGGCTTTCAAAGGAAAGCTTGTCGGTTACGGTCGGGGGTTTGAATATCAGCGAATTTTGCGATTTTTCAATCGAAAAAGCAATAGATTTTCTTGATAATCTCGAGCTGTCCGAAAGAGATAAAAAAATCAGTGAATTAATAATCAAAGAAATCAAATCAAGACTCAACTTTTTGAAGAGTGTGGGACTGACTTATTTAACGCTGTCAAGATCGTCGGGGACACTTTCGGGCGGCGAAAGCCAAAGAATACGTCTTGCCACACAGATAGGTTCGTCGCTTATGGGAGTGCTGTATATTCTTGACGAGCCGAGTATCGGACTTCATCAGAGAGATAACGATAAATTAATAGCTACGCTCAAAAGACTGCGTGATCTCGGAAACACTGTGATAGTTGTCGAACATGACGAGGACACGATGTATGCTGCCGATTATATCGTTGACATCGGCCCGGGAGCAGGCGTTAACGGCGGCGAGCTTGTTTGCAGCGGCGATGTGGATAAAATTAAAAAGTGCAAAAAGTCTGTTACGGGACAATATCTATCGGGTGTGAAATATGTTCCGATCCCCGAGAGCCGAAGACCTGGCAGCGGAAATTTTTTGAAGATCATCGGCGCTGAGGAGAACAACCTGAAAAAGGTCGATATTTCAATTCCGCTGGGAACCTTCGTTTGTGTGACGGGTGTTTCGGGGTCGGGAAAATCATCGCTGATCAATGAGATATTGTATAAATATCTTGCTAAGAATCTTAATCGTGCCAAAACTCGCGCAGGCAAGCACAAAGAGATCATCGGCGTCGAAAATCTTGACAAGGTCATCAGCATTGATCAATCGCCGATAGGAAGAACCCCGCGTTCCAATCCGGCAACGTATACGGGGGTATTTACCGATATACGAGAGCTTTTTGCCACTACTAACGACGCAAAGCTGCGAGGCTACAAATCCGGACGTTTTTCGTTTAATGTAAAAGGCGGCAGATGCGAATCGTGCGAGGGTGACGGAATATTAAAAATCGAAATGCATTTTTTGCCCGACGTCTACGTTCCGTGCGAGGTTTGCAAGGGCAAAAGATATAATCACGAAACACTTGAAGTAAAGTACAAGGGTAAGAATATTTATGATGTGCTTGAAATGACTGTTGACGAGGCATTGGAATTTTTTAAGAATATTCCCAAAATACAGCGAAAAATAAACACACTCAAGCAGGTTGGTCTGGGTTATATCAAATTAGGTCAGCCCGCAACCACTTTGTCGGGCGGCGAAGCTCAGAGAGTTAAGCTTGCGACGGAGCTGTCAAAGCGTTCAACGGGCAAGACAATATACATTCTCGACGAACCGACTACGGGTCTTCACATTGCCGATGTTCATGTCCTCATAGATGTACTCCAGACTCTCGTGGACGGCGGAAACACTGTTGTTACCATCGAGCATAATATGGATTTTATCAAGACTGCCGATTACATCATTGATTTAGGCCCCGAGGGAGGCGACGGCGGCGGTCAGGTGGTTGCTTCGGGGACTCCCGAAGAGATCGCAGGGTGCGGCAGGTCTTATACGGGAATGTATTTGAAAAGAATTTTTGATAAAAATTTGTGATTTTAAAATAATTTTATTAAAATGCCCGAGTTGCTTTAAAAAAATCTTGATAAGACGAGTAAAAAATGGTATAATGATACTTATTGAATTGTTATAATTTCCTAATAAACTATAAATGAGCAATTTTGAAAATTTTACAATAAAAGCTTGAAAGAGGACAATTAAAGTTTTTGTCCCGCTTTTTTCAAAAAG
>CACYDY010000167.1 GCA_902773245.1 uncultured Ruminococcus sp. | reverse complement strand
GTCCCATATGCACTAACTTTAGAATTGCTGCGTCGCCTTGGGGCGGCGAGGAAAGTATATTAAAACCTCAACTCAGGGGTGCTCGTCACGCAAAGCCCCCTCTTCTTAAAACAGTCCACAGGACTGTTTTAAGAATTCACCCCTGCAAAGGACTGGAGTGTGCCTCCGGCGGGCAAGAGCGCTGCCCTTGCAACCTGCCCGTACCCCAAGGGCACTTCCTACGGGCGCCTTTTGAAAAAAGCGGGGTAAAAACTTTAAATGTGCGCTAAAGAGCTTATGTTAGTGCATATGGGGCAGCGTCCCTGATCGCTGACGAAACTAATTTAAAAAGAGAGAACAACTTCCCTCAGCGAAACAAAACAACAGATGCTTATATAATAAACAAGCATATACAATAACGTATCTGTATGTATAGACCAACAAAGGCAGCAGCAAAGCGAATTTCCGGTCAAAGAAAGAAAAGTGTTGAATTCTAACGCTTACGAATTTTAGTTCAGGGGGACGCTCTTGTCAGAGAGCACCCCTCTTTTTAATACAAAATGCTCTGTCGAAACGGCTGACAGAGCATTTTTTGTTTTTACATTTCAATTTTCATTAAGTTTTTGACTCCCTTGTTTTTGCATAGAGAGTAAAAAGCATAACACATCATCGCCGAAGCGAGAAGCAGAAGTGATTGGAGCAAGGCAACGGGCAAAAATTCCATAAGGAACAGCAGACGCATTACGGCGCACATTACGGCAGTAATAACAAGTTCAAGTCCCATGTTAAAGAAAACGTGATAGTTTCCTCTCAAAGCGTTGACCTCGTCTTCCCAAACAAGCTTTGGATTCATTGTGTCGATATAAATACCGAGATATGTGGTAAAAATTACTGCCAATATGCTCAGTCCTACACAATACCCCATGAGCATGGGCGATATTCCAAAAACTATAAATGCAGTAATAATATAAATTATAAGCCCCACACCGCTTATAACAATGCTGACCAAAGCTTTGCTGTTGATCTGAGTCATCAAATCAACAGGCATATATTTCATCACTTCAAAGTGACGGCCCTCTCTTGTAATTGCGCTGGACGCCAGACAGTTCAGAGAAGTCAGAATGACCGAAATACCGAACACAAGCAGACTCAGATTCAAAACAGAAGAAGGATCTGCATACTGCAGCTTCTCGATATATCCGCCAAGAAGATCATTTTGTTTCTGTAAAACAATGAAAAGATAAATGAAAATCGGCCAGATGAGATTGATTCCCAAACAGTTCGACAGATAGGCCGGTGTTCTTGCGAGGATCAAAAGCTCTTTTTTGAAGTAAGCGAAAAGATGCGAGTGCGATTTGATTTTCTTGTCATAATTTATGCTGTCGGTTCTTTCCTTTGCGCTTCCCTGCCCGCCGTTAAGGGAGATGACTGCTTTGAAATAAAGCTTTGACGCCAAAAGAAGAACAACGCCTATGCACGCCGCATTAACAAGTATGTAAAGCAGAAGCGAAACAAAGCTTCCGGCAACTGCCGATGACAGCAGCGGAACGCTGAAGAAAATTTTGTCAAGCACGTTGACAAGTGTGATATCATTGTTGATAAGTTGCTCAACAAACAAATTTGTATCAAAGCCGTTTGCAAGATTAAGACAGAAAACAAGCACCAACAGAATAATAATCGTAGAAAAAGCAGTTATTTTGCTGACTCTGTCCTTGTTTTTGAGGAATTTTGAAAAATACATTACCACCATGCAGATTATCGCACAATAGCTGATCGGGAGAATCGGGAACGTTGCAACACCGATTATTGCGGAAATAATGCTGACAATATTAATTCCCGAGCCGACAGGAGGATTCAATCCGTAGCCTGCCATAAAACCCACCAAAGAGCTGAAAACAAGAATACATTCCATGACATTTTCCGAAAGCATGGTAGCGGTAAGCTTAGCGCCGACTATTTTCATCGGAGATATCGGCAGCGGAAGCAGATACTCAAGATCGCTCGAAAAATAGAAAACGCTCATAACAACGTTAAATCCGAAAATCGCAGAGAATATAGCAATAATATGCAGCATAAGAGCAAGTCCCGAAGCGACCGAAGCATCTGTTCCAAGCGTTACAAGACCGTTTGTCAGAGCATAAACCAAGAATCCGACGAAAAATGAAACGGGAATAAATATCAGAAACACAATAATAACAGACATTACTATCGCAAAGACCTTGCTTTTCATTTTTTCATTTGTGCTTGGCTCAACCGACGAAGTAGTGATTTTTATAAGCTGAAGAAAAACATTCATACTCGTCACCGCCCGTTACTTTTTATCAGTCAGCTCAAGGAAGATGTCCTCAAGGTTTTTGTCTTTATTCTTCTTTTCAAGATCTGCAAGAGTGCCGTCATAAAGCTTTCTTCCTTTCTTTATGATAACGACCTTGTCGCAAAGCTTTTCTGCGACTTCAAGAACGTGAGTGGAGAAGAATACGCTCTTTCCGCTTTGAGTGTGTTCCTTCATCATTTGTTTCAGTTCAAAAGCCGATTTTGGGTCAAGACCCGTCATCGGTTCGTCGAGTATCCAGACCTCCGGCTTGTGGAGCAATGCCGCAATAACCATAAGCTTCTGACGCATTCCGTGAGAGTAGCTGAGAATTTGCGAGTCGAGCGCTTTTGTCAGTTCGAATCTCTCGGCAAGCTCCTCGATGGTTTTCTTTCTGTCATCAACGGGAACTTTGTAAACATCACCGATAAAATTTAAGAACTCAATACCCTTCAATCTCAAAAAAACGTCGGGGTTATCGGGGATATACCCGATCGAAGCCTTTGCCTTGAGCGGTTCTTTTCTCACGTCAAAGCCGTTTACGGTGATAGTACCCTTGTCGGGAACAAGAACACCCGTAAGAAGCTTTATTGTTGTGGTTTTTCCCGAACCGTTGGGACCTATAAAACCAACCAGCTCACCTTTTCCTACGGAAAAATTCATATTGTCAAGAGCTTTGACTTTACCGTTGTAGGTTTTGCTGACGCCTTTGATTTCAATCATTAAAACACCTCCGTGAAAGATAATCGGATTAAGGAAGCACTGATTAAATCTGGTGCTTATATTGCGTAGAATTTTTTCAGGCAAATTGCATGAAAATCGTGCAGGAATACTGAC
>CACYDY010000166.1 GCA_902773245.1 uncultured Ruminococcus sp. | reverse complement strand
TACGCTTGATTACCTTGCACTTGTCACAAATTTTCTTTACAGAAGGTCTGACTTTCATTATATAATCATTCCTTTCAAAAGTAAATACAATATTGGAAAATTAAAAAATTATTAATACTATTCTCCAAAAAGATAAAAATCTTTGAACATCAAACGGAGATTTAGTATTACTTACCTCTCCATGTAATTCTGCCCTTCGTAAGATCATACGGTGAAAGCTCGACCGTTACCTTATCACCGGGAAGGATCCTGATGAAGTTCATTCTCAGTTTGCCTGAGATATGCGCCAATATTACCTTGCCATTTTCGAGTTCCACCTTGAACTTTGTGTTCGGCAAAGCCTCAATTACTGTACCTGTTAACTCAAATACGTCCTGCTTTGACAAAGGAAATCCTCCTCACATATCCTGAAATTTTGATAAAATTCTTACAACTTCACGGTTAGTTCTAAAGCCCTGCACCACTGTTTTAGTCGGTGCAAGATGAATGAGCTTTTTCTTTTTGGGACGTTCAAGCTTTCTGTTCTTTCCGTTAACGATGAAAGCGAAGCCTCCGTCCAATTGTGTTATTATGAAAAAGCCGTCCTTGTCACGTCCCGCCTTTGCTATAACTACTTGACCGATTTTGTAATCCATTTTCCACCTCATCAGTCGGGCAGAGTTAAAATAACCGGTCCGTCGGCGGTTATTGCCAAGGTGTGTTCGAAATGCGCCGACAGCTTTCCGTCTGCGGTGACGGTCGTCCACTTATCTCTCAAAACCTTGACCTTGTGACTTCCCATGTTGACCATCGGCTCAATCGCAATGGCCATACCGGGCAGCAGGCGGGCACCTCTGCCGGGTGCGCCGTAATTTGGTACACTGGGGTCCTCGTGTAGTTTCGCACCTACGCCATGGCCGACAAAATCTCGTACCACCGAGTAACTGCGAAGTTCGACATACTCCTGAACAGCGTGTCCTATGTCACCGACCTTTGCTCCGGCTTTTGCCGCTTGTATCCCTTTGAACAGCGATTCTTCCGTTGTTTTCAAAAGTCGTTTGGCGTCGTCGCTGATGTCGCCGCACGGAAAAGTCCATGCATTGTCACCATGATAGCCATTCAAGCAGGCTCCTATGTCAATGCTGACTATATCGCCCTGCTTCAGCACACATTTTTCACTCGGTATGCCATGGATAACCACATTATTTACAGAAATACATGCACTCGCCGGAAATCCGCCGTAACCGAGGAACGAAGGGGTTGCCCCCTGTTCCTCAATATACTTTCGGACAAGTGTGTCGATCTCCTTGGTTGTAACTCCCGGTTCGACAGCACTTCCCGCCAAGCGCAGCGCTCGTTGGGAAATGCGTCCGGCTGCTCTCATGAGCTTAAGCTCTCTGGCAGTTTTCAAAACTATCATAGATCAAGCCTCGAGCTGTGCAAATACCAAAGCCGTTGTGTCAGCAATTTCTTCCTGACCCTCAACAACAGCAAGCTTGCCTTGCTTTGAATAATACTCCTTGAGCGGTTCGGTTTCGCTGTGATATACATCAAGACGAGCCTTTACCGTATCGGGGTGGTCGTCCTTACGCTGAACAAGGGCACCTGCGCACAGATCGCAAACTCCCTCGGTCTTGGGCACTTTGTACTCAAGATGATAGCTTGCGCCGCAGTTTCCGCAGACACGGCGTCCGGACATTCTGCCGATGATTCTCTCGTCAGGTACTTCGATATCGATTACCTTGTCGATCACAACACCCATTGTGTCCAGAGCCTCGGCTTGGGGGATAGTTCTCGGGAAACCGTCAAGAATAAAACCGTTTCCGCAGTCGTCCTTTGCAAGACGCTCTTTGATGATGCCGATTACTACTTCATCGGGAACGAGCTGACCTGCGTCCATGTACGACTTTGCTTTAAGACCCATCTCCGTACCGCTTTTCAGCGCTTCACGGATAATATTACCCGTGCTGATTGCTGGAATGTTAAGATGCTCACAGATTTTCTCTGCCTGAGTTCCTTTGCCCGCGCCAGGGGCACCTAAAAGAATAATGTTCATAATTATGATCTCCTTATCTCTTTATCAATCCAAGAAACCTTTATAATGACGCATCATCATTTGTGACTCGAGCTGCTTTACTGTTTCAAGTGCAACACCAACGAGAATGATGATCGATGTTCCGCTGAGCGACATGCTTCCCATCTGGGAAATTTTGCCGAAGATAAGAGGCAAAAGTGCGATCACTGCCAAGAGAAGTGCGCCGATAAGCGTAATTCTCGAAAGGATCTTAGCAATAAAGTCAACTGTCGGACGACCCGGACGAATGCCCGGAATTGTGCCGTTGTTCTGACGAAGCTGATTGGACATTTCCACAGGGTTGTACTGAATTGCTGTGTAGAAATAAGCGAACATAATAATTAACACGAAATAAATAACCATATAAGCAACGCTTGTTGATGTAAAGAAATTAAAGAAGCTTCCCCAGAAACCGTCTGTTTTCTTTACAAACAAGTTGATCGTGCTTGGGATCGAGAGAATCGAGCTTGCAAAGATTACGGGGAGAACGCCGCCCAAACCTACCTTGATAGGAAGGTGAGATGACTGACCGCCGTACATCTTTCTGCCGACAACTCTCTTAGCGTACTGGATCGGGATACGTCTTTCGGCGTCATTCATAAATGTGATGAGCCAAATGAGCGCCAGGAACAGTACTACGAAAATCGGAACAAAGAAGAAATACTTTGTCTGACCGTTGAGAGCAAGCTGCCAATACTGAACAAGTCCACCGATAAGTGTGGAGAATCTTGAAATAATACCGGCAAAGAGAAGAATAGAAATACCGTTTCCGATACCGTGAGTGTTGATCTGCTCGCCGAGCCACATCATAATAGCGGTACCTGCAGTGAAAGCGAGGATAATTACCGCGCATGAGAACACTCCGTTGAATCCGTTTCTCCAGTCTTCCACTATAATACCCGATCTTCTCAGGAACACATAATATGCAGTACCCTGAATAAGACCAAGACCAACCGTTACATATCTTGTAATAGTTGCTATCTTCTTTCGTCCCTCGTTTCCTTCCTTAGCCAAAGCCTCGAGCGGAGGAATAGCTACGGCGAGGAGCTGCATAATAATCGAGCTGTTGATGTATGGTGTGATACCCATAGCGAACAGTGTAGCGTTTGCAAACGCACCGCCGGTCAGCATATTTTGATATCCCAAAACATTATCGCCCGAATACTGTTCCATCAAGGTTTTCAAAGATTCGAGATCCAAAAACGGAACAGGAATAACGGAACCGATTCTGAAAACAATTATTACCAACAAAGTAAAGAAAAGCTTGTTTCTCAAATCGGGGATCTTCCAGGCATTCTGAATGGTTTTAAACAATTATACCACCTCTGCCTTTCCGCCGGCTGCCTCGATTTTTTCCTTAGCAGACTTAGAAAAAGCAGTTGCCTTAACAGTCAAGCTCTTTGTTAATGTGCCGTTGGATAAAATCTTAACGCCATCAAAAGAGTTCTTTACGATTCCGGCATCAACAAGTGCCTGTATGTCTACGGTTGCACCGTTTTCAAATTTCTTCTCCAAAGTTCCTACGTTAACAGCAACGATTTCCTTTGCAAAAATATTATTAAATCCTCTCTTCGGAAGACGTCTTTGAAGGGGCATCTGACCGCCTTCAAAACCGGGACGCATTCCGTGGCCTGCTCTTGCCTTCTGACCCTTGTGGCCCTTGCCGGCTGTCTTTCCCCAGCCTGAACCGTGACCTCTACCAATACGCTTAGCCTGCTTTTTTGAGCCGGCTGCAGGTGAAAGTTCATGCAACTTCATTTATCGCACCTCCTTGCTTATGCTTCGGTAACCTCGATGAGGTGATTGATTTTTTTGATCTTGCCCTTTGTCTGTGCGTTGTCCGGCTGAACAGTTGAATCGCCGATTTTACGCAAACCCAAAGAGTCGGCGGTTGCAATCTGGTCTTTCTTAGCGCCGATAAGACTCTTTACGAGCTTAATATTGTACTGTGCCATCTTGCTTACCCCCTATTAATATAAATCCTTTACTGAGATGCCGCGTACTGCAGCAACCTCTTCAGCTGAACGAAGTGCGCCAAGACCCTGAAGTGTTGCGCGAACAACATTGCACGGGTTGTTGGAGCGAAGAGCCTTTGTTCTGATATCCTTGATACCAACTGCCTCGACTACCGCACGAACAGGACCGCCTGCGATAACGCCGGTACCGGGAGCGGCAGGCTTCATAAGAACTCTGCCTGCGCCGAACTCGCCGATGATCTCGTGAGGAATTGTTGTTCCCTTAAGGGAAACCTTGATAAGGTTCTTCTTAGCATCCTCGATGCCTTTGCGGATAGCGTCCGGAACTTCGCCTGCTTTTCCAATGCCAAAGCCAACTGTACCGTTGCCGTCGCCTACTACTACCAAAGCGGCAAACTTAAAGATACGACCGCCTTTAACTGTTTTAGAAACACGGTTAATAGCAACAACGTGTTCCTTCAACTCCATCTCAGTTGAGTCAATTCTTGCCAAAGTATTTTCCTCCCTTACTTAGAACTTGAGGCCGCCCTCACGAGCGCCTTCGGCCAGTTCCTTGACACGGCC
>CACYDY010000165.1 GCA_902773245.1 uncultured Ruminococcus sp. | reverse complement strand
CCGAGAGTTATTGATTTTGCAAAATTCAGAGAAATCGCAGATGCCTGCGGCGCTTTGCTTATGGTAGACATGGCTCATATCGCAGGTCTGGTTGCGGCAGGCGTTCATCCGAATCCTGTTCCGTATGCGGATTTCGTTACGACTACTACACACAAAACTCTCAGAGGCCCCAGAGGCGGACTTATCCTGTGTAAGGAAGAGTATGCAAAAGCTATCGACAAGGCTGTTTTCCCGGGTTCTCAGGGCGGTCCTCTCATGCACGTTATCGCAGCAAAGGCAGTGTGCCTGGGCGAGGCTTTGAAGCCTGAGTTTAAAGCTTACGGCGAGAACATTGTGAAGAATGCAAAGGCTCTTGCGGACGGACTCACAAAGAGAGGTCACAAGCTCGTTTCGGGCGGTACGGACAACCATGTAATGCTGCTTGATCTTTCGGGCACGGAGCTTACCGGTAAAGAGCTTGAGCATAATCTTGACGAGGTTTATATTACCGCAAATAAGAATACTATTCCGAACGAGCAGAGAAGTCCTTTCGTAACCAGCGGCGTGCGTCTTGGTACGGCGGCAGTTACGTCGAGAGGTCTTAACGAAGAGGATATGGACAAGATCGCAGAGTTCATTCATTTGGTAATTGAGGATTTCGAGGGCAGCAAGGAATCCGTTCAAAAGGGCGTTGAAGAGCTTCTGGAAAAGTATCCGCTTTACGAATAATAAATGTAGTTTGAGGAGGGGCATTGCCTCTCCTTGAATTGTATTCGGAGGGAATATTTTTTGATAATTTGAAATAGGGTTGTTTTATCATGGATCCGGCTTTTTCAAAAGCCGCAAAAACTATAATGGGGGTGTTAATAATGCCGCCTTTAGCGGACAGAATCCGCCCGGCTTCACTTGATGATGTCGTAGGGCAAAAACATCTTCTCGGAGAGGGAAAGCCGCTGAGAAGAATTATCGAATCCGGCGAAATACCCAACATGGTGTTTTACGGACCGTCGGGAATAGGGAAAACTACCGTTGCGTCAATAATCGCAGGAAGGACAAACAAGCTTTTGAGAAAGCTCAACGCAACGACTGCGTCAACGTCGGATATCAAAGATATTGTGAATCAGCTTGATACTTTTTCGGGAATGAATGGTATTCTGCTTTATCTTGACGAGATACAGTATTTTAACAAGAAGCAGCAGCAAACGCTTCTTGAATTTATTGAGAACGGCAGCATAACTCTGATCGCTTCGACGACCGAAAATCCGTATTTTTATGTTTATAATGCCATTCTGAGCAGAAGCACCGTTTTTGAGTTTAAAACAGTCGAAAGCGGTGAGGTCGAAAAAGCGGTTAAACGAGGATTTGAAATTATTTCAAAGGACAGAGGAGTAGTTTTTGACATTGAGGACGGAGTTACAAAATACATAGCCACAGCCTGCGGCGGAGATGTCAGAAAAGCTATGAATGCTGTCGAGCTTACGAGTCTTACTGCGAAAAAACAGGACGGAAAAGAATTTATCACACTCGAAATGGCGGCAGAGCTTACTCAGAAAAGTGCGGTGAGATATGATCGTGACGGAGATTCTCACTATGATATACTGTCTGGGTATCAAAAATCCATGAGAGGCTCGGACCCGAACGCAGCGCTGTACTATCTTGCAAGACTTCTTGAAGCAGGAGATCTTCCGTCAGCCTGCCGACGGCTGATGGTCTGCGCGTGTGAGGACGTCGGACTTGCTTATCCGCAAATAATACCGATAGTCAAATCATGCGTTGATATCGCAAATGCGGTGGGACTGCCGGAAGCGAGGATACCGCTTGCCGATGCTGTCGTTATGGTGGCGACTGCTCCGAAGTCCAATTCTGCATATCTTGCAATTGCGGCAGCCACACAGGATATAAAAAACGGAAAAATCGGAAACATTCCCCGACATCTTCAAAACAAGCATTATGACGGTGACGACAATCCCAACAAAGGACAGTTTTACAAATATCCTCACGACTACCCGAATTCATGGGT
The DNA here is from genome assembly GCA_902773245.1 of uncultured Ruminococcus sp. Taxonomy (GTDB): domain Bacteria; phylum Bacillota; class Clostridia; order Oscillospirales; family Acutalibacteraceae; genus RUG592. The sequence goes on along the minus strand of CACYDY010000165.1, from coordinate 2,093 downwards.
TGAACAGCAGTATCTGCCGGATATTCTCAAAGCCTCGGTTTATTATCAATTCGGAAATAACAAGAACGAGCAAGCTTTCAAGGCTTACTGGGATAAAATCAAGGGCAAATCCTGATGTTGACACTCGGCGGCCATTTGTGTGTGATTAAAATAAATAGTCAATTAACGGTTGGGCTCATGAGTGAGGATAGAAAAAGCCGCCGTTTGGCGACAAAAAATAACAAAATTGTTGAAAAAGGGTTGAAACTTTAAGAAAAAAATTGTATAATATATTCAGTATCAAAAATTTATTTTATACTTTTATCCGTTGAATTTTAGGACGGCTTTTTCGACATATTTTTAAATATATCCGAAGATCATTCCGGGATTTGACCGATATTGGTATTGGAGAGAGGGTTTTTAGTTATGTCAGCAAAAGGTTTTATTGGTGAGTTTAAGGAGTTCATAGCGCGAGGTAATGTTATGGATCTGGCAGTCGGCGTTATCATAGGCGGAGCGTTTCAGAGCATTGTAGCATCGCTCAGCAATGATGTTATTATGCCTGCGATCCAGCTTCTTGTCGGAACAGTTGCCGGAGATAAGTACATAAATGCCGAAACAGGTCAGCCTGATTTTGAAAAAATGACTTCGGCGCTTAACGTAGGAACGATCAAATTCGGTTCTTTCATTTCGGCTATTATCAATTTCTTTATCATGGCAATTATTATTTTCTGTATTGTTAAGGCTGTTAATAAGCTTACTTCCATTGCCGTTAAGAAGGAAGAGGAAGCAGAGGAAGCTACAACAAAAGAGTGTCCGTTCTGCTTTAGTGAGATTTCCATCAATGCCAAGAGATGCCCTTGCTGTACTTCTCAGCTTGAAGAGGATAAGAAGATCAAGGTCGAAAAGAAAAAGTAAGTCGTCTTTACTTGTATAAATTATGCCACACCACGGCTGCTGCTTTGATGGTGTGGCTTGTTTTTTAATCATTATACTCGTAATCGTTAAAATTTAGCACTTTTCTCACTCAGACCGGCAATTCGCTGCGCTGCTGCCTGTTTTGATTTTTACCGAAAGGCATCATTTTAAGAGTTTCTTTGATTTATATTGTTTTGATTTCGCTGAGGGGAATTTGTCGATATTTTCTGATTTATTCCGTCAGCGACGGGGCGCCGCCCTCGACCCGCAATCCTTTGAAAAGGCTTGTGCGAAACTTTAATATGCTAAATCTTTTAGATTTCGAGTATAACCCAAATTTAAGGCGGCTGCCAAACAGTGAAATATCATTCTTCTCCATGCTCCTTTAGCCACTCCCTGACTTTCCTTTTCTGAGGCTCGGAAAACACACCCTGCACCTTTATCCATTCTTCGGCGGCGCGATATTCGTTATAGCCTTTAAGCTCGCAGTAGGTTCTCCATTCTCTTCTTGACAGCGGCTCGCTCGTTTCGCCCCCCACGGGAGAAACGAACGGCGAAGCCGCTTTGTTTTCTTTCTGTGGTGGTGTGTGTGTGCCTGTAGGGCACACACCACCACTTGTTAATTTGTTTATATTGTTATATTGTTTAGTTGTGGTCGGCTTGTTGGTCGGGGTATTGACTGCCCTGTCGGTTGGTCTGTCAGTCGGCTTATTGGTTGGCTTATTGGTTGGTCTGTCGGTCGTTTTCCGACTAACATTATCTTGATATTTGGAATAATTAGGCACTGTGATTTTATGATATTTATTAGGCTCTACCTCTATAGAAACAGCGCCGCATTCGCTTAAAATTTTTAAACATCTTTTAAGCGTAGTCTTTTTAACGTGAATTAAATCAGATAGACTCTCAATGCTGCAGATCAGACTTCCTCTTTCAATTGTTTGCCCGTGCCACTTCTTATCCCGATAATTTGCAGCCAAAAGAATTTTTACAAAGCAAGCAAAAACTGCGTCATCATCTGTGTATTCCCAATCAAGCAAGCTTCTGTACAAAACAACGAATCCCTTGCTTTGATTTTCTTTAACCCTGTTCTTATCATTATTTTTCAATAACTTCCACCTCACCGATAAAATCTTTTGCGTACTGTATTACGCAAAAAAACATTTAAAACCGCATTTGAAAGCCTGCGGTTTTATCGT
>CACYDY010000164.1 GCA_902773245.1 uncultured Ruminococcus sp. | reverse complement strand
GAGATTCAGAAAAATGATTTGTTCTGCCGAAATGCTGGATTCCTCCAACTCCTGCGCAATGATCTCCATCAGGCTGGATTTTCCGCATCGGCGCACGCCTGTAATAACCTTGATGATATCCGAAGCATGATAAAAGCCCCGAACTTTTTTCAAATACTTCTCTCGTCTGAACAGCTCCATAAAAAAACCTCCGATATATTAATAGCTAAGAATAGTATACCCGAAACAAGCTGAAATTGCAAGTTAACGATACAATTTTTTAAATTATTCAGGAATATGTATCGTTAACGCAAAGAATCTGTGTATCATTCCGCCACAAAGGCAATGTTGTGTTTTTTTGCGTACCGCTCGGCATAGGAGCCGGCGGGAGCGTAAATGGTTAGTTTTTTATTGCACCCTATTGCCGACTCATGTATTGCTGTTACGCTCTTCGGCAAATGAAGAATCTGTAAATCATCACAACCTCCAAAAGTATAACTGTTGATTCTCTTTACTTGTCCTGAAATATTGACTTCCGTCAGAGATCTGCAATCAAAAAATGCACCGCTTCCAATCTTTTTCACGCCTTTTGGAACAACAATTCGTTTAATCTTACGACGATCGAAGCTGTTTCTGATTCGTTCCTGATAAGGCGAGAACGCATCTTTGCTGATTTCAGTTACAAGTTTTTTGCCCATTTGTTCCGGAATAGTGATCTCCTCTGCGTGACCTTTGTATGATGTTATAGATATTGTGCCGTCCTCAAGTTCCTTATAATTCCACTGCTTTTTCAATTTTGTCAGGGTGGGTGCCTGTTCTTTGTTCAAATCCATCAGGTTTCCCGAAGACTTTTCACAATGATAGCCCTTGGTGTAATCTAACAACAGTGCAATTGAGTTGGGGGAGAGTTTTTTCATATTCTCCTCAAGCAATTGTGTAGCTTCATTCTTGGGAACAAGCGATTCCGCAAGGAATATCTCTAACAAGCTCTCATTGTTTATGATAGAATTATAGTACCTTTTTCTTTGTGACTTGAGATATTGTATATATTCCGATTTTCGTTCACTCAGGCATTTAGGGTCTGTCTTATACAAGTAGAAGAATCCATCAATTGCGGCCTTTTTGTAGCCCTTTTCTATGCTTCCCAATTCAACGTCCGGGAACCAAATCGGAGGCATATTCTCCTCAGAAGTCCTCTTATTATACCCAAATAAGCACGGGGCAATTACCGGATTCCCGGGGATGATAAGTAAATCCAAGGATACATAAGCAAACGCCATATCCCCGATTATTTGCACTTCTTCAGGTACTTTGACAATTTTACCCTCGCCATAATATCCGAACAATCGATTTCCTATAATAAAAAAACCGTTATTGTCAAGGAGATGCTTCTTGTTGTTAGAATTGCTCAGTCCGCTTACATCCGTTTCTTCGGGTATTTGAATATCCCTTAGCTCATTGCAACCTCTAAAAGCGCCCATTTCTATTAGCTTGAGACTCTTAGGAAGCTGTATTTTCTGCAAAGAAGTGCAGCCGGCGAACGCGTAACTGGATATTTTTCTTGTTCCATACGGCAATCTAACGCTTACCACGTTCTTATCATTGAAAAAAGCTTCTTCACCAATCACTGTTACTCCTTTGGGCACGACCACATCCCCATCAGAACCGACGTATTTAGTTAAAACTCCGTTTTCAATTACAAAATCATTTGCGTTACTCATAAAAATATCCTCCTAATAAATTGTTGTATTTTGATTATATTTCCTCTTTTTGTAATACCAGTTTGATCGCCCACGGGGGTACGTCGTAGTTATTCATGCCGTCGTCGATGAAGACGAAGGCGGTTTCATACGGCGGCTTTTTGGCGGGGAAGGTTCCGAAGCCGTCGGTGAAGTAGATCAGCCCTTTCAGGTTTTGGAACTCTTTTTTATCGCGCAGGTCGTCCACATATTCAAATACGGGTCGGAAGTCCGTGCCGCCCATTCCGCGCAGCTTCATTTCTTTGAGATACCTGTCGAAATCCTCCTGCGAGGTTATCTTCGCGTCCTCCTGAATCTCTGCGTCGCACTGGATGATGTGGACGTTGATCTTGGAGAAAAAGCTCTCGGTGCTTTGCAGGATGT
>CACYDY010000163.1 GCA_902773245.1 uncultured Ruminococcus sp. | reverse complement strand
TCGAGTTCTTCTTCGGGGAGTTCCTCAAGCTCTATCTCTTCTTCAATCGCTGAATCGGAATAATAGTCCGTTTCGGCGTCCGGCTCATTCTCCAAAATGCCTTCTTCATCTATCTCTTCATAGTCATCATAGTTATCATCGAGAGAGAACTTCGGTGTATAATCAATATGGAAGTTAACCCTTGGCTCTTCCTGAATTTTTTCTTCAACATTGTTTATGTGATCATATGAAACATCGACAAATTCCTTTTTATTTTCGGCTTCGTACTCAAAATCTACCGTAAGCTCGTCATCGGGAATGTCAAAATCAAAATTCACTTCGTCAATTCTTGTAACATTTCTTCCCGAACTCATAGTGTAAACAGAATTATCTGTTTTTGCAATGTTATTAGGATCATAAAGAACGACCGCAATAAATTCACCTTTTTCAGGCTGATATCTTATCCAGTCATCATAATTTTCATCATGCTCGGAGTCGCCCTGCCGATATGCAGCTTCTGTTTTTTCTTCTTTTTCTTCAATTACATCATGATCGTTTGGCGTTACGCTTTCTTCGTTTGAATCGCTTTGGTCACGATCAAAGTATGCCATTACATCTTGTTCATCTTCGTTATCTTCTAAAATCTGCGGTTGATTATTTTCGATAATATTGCTTTGATCGGGTTCTTTATCAAATTTCAACTCATAATTTTCGGTAATACTATTCTTTATCTCAACAGGCTCTTCGGCAATATCATCTTTTTGTGTCAAATCGACCTTTATAAAGTCGCCCTTTTCGGGAAAATACAGAAAATCAGCCTTTTTTGTTCTCGAAAGCTTATGATACACAGGCTGAACAGCTGATTGCGTATTGTTCGGATTATTCGATTTATTATCTTCCGTTTTGCTCTTTAGTTCAAATTTAGGGAAGCTCTCGCCTAAATTGATCTTGAATTTTTCTTTTTCCGAGCTTTGAGAACTTTGTTGTTTTTCTTTTACGGTTGACTGCGTGCCGTTTTTCTTAGTCTTATCGATCGGATCTTTTGTTTTATTATCAACTCTGAGATTAAACTCTCTGTTTGATAAATTTGATCTTAATTCTTTTTCATTGCTTCGATCGGAAAATTCTTCCTTAGGTTTTTGTTTTTTGGTAATATTCGGCTCATCATCTTCGTCGTCATCGGGAAGAATAATGTAGGTTCTGACAAATCGGGCAAATCTGCTTTCGCCTGATTTTCTTGGATCATTCATGCTTTGACGCTCCTTGCTTTCATTCGCTGTTTTCGAACGCTCGTCATTTTTCAATACCATAGAATTTTTACGCTTTCCTTTAGGTTCACGCCGACTAACGGGTTTTTGAGCTTCGCTGTTTATCCATTCAAGCTTAAAGTACAGCGGAGTCAAAAAATAGAACGCTGCAAAAGGAATCAAAACTAACACCAAACCCACAATTATGTTAGTTAATATTTTAAACCAAAAAAGCAGCCCGGCAACCAGTATTGCAGCCGCCAACAGAATTGCCGCAGGAATATAGATTTTTTTGTCGTATGAAATATTTGAATTTTTATTGCATTCGGGACAGGTATGTTCACCGTTACCCAATTCAAGCAGCGCTCCGATGTAGGAGATCCTGCTTGAGCAATAAGGACATTTTCTAATGTTCCTATTCATAATTATTTCCCCTTTAAGGTATGATAACTTTATTAATAATTATTTATTACAAACAAACGAAAACTATCAGCTTATTTGAGCTGAAAATCGTTTTAACAAGGTCTGCGATGACAATTGACTGATATGAACTGTTTCACGATCATTTTCTACGCTTACGACAAAGGATTTTGGCAGCTCATAAGAAACATTGACAACTCTGCCTTCGTTCTCTGCGCGAGCAAGGTAGCTTTTTGTATTTTTGGATATCGTTGAAGTATCCAGATCAAATATTCCTATTATATTTTTTTTGAGAATAACAACATCAGCTCCGAGATGAAGATACATCAAACCGCCTCCGGATTTCGCAGATTTATATTCAAAGAAATAACTTTATTTTTTTATATAGTACAAAAACAATTTATCATTAAACTATTCAAGCTTTTGAATGACGCAGAAGTTAAAAAAACAGCAATTTCGGAAAAATTATATGCAAAAAAAGCATAAAACGATCGCTTTGCTGTTAAAACGGCTTTAAAAGCCCGACATCAAACGTTTTTTTTACCATACTCATTATATTATAGCACAAAAAATTCGATTTGTGGGCATTTAAAATGAATTTTTTTGAAATTTTTTTAAAATCAGAACAATAAAAATACGTAATTCATCAAATTAAACCGGACAGCGTTAAGCTTTGGCAAATATCCATCTCGGAACGGCAATTCGCTTCGCTGTTGCCTGTTTTGTTTTTTCTGCCGTATGATATCATTTTGAGGATCGATTTGATTTATAGTTTGTTTTATTTCGCTGAGGGAATTTTATTGATCTTTTCTGCTTTGTTCCGTCAGCGACCAACGGCTCTGCCTTTGGAAACCGCAAGCCTTTGAAAAGGCTTGATCGAAACTTTAATAAGCTTCGCATCGCTGATACATATCCTTCTCGGGACGGCAATTCGCTTCGCTGTTGCCTTTTTTTTTTGCCGTAAGGTATCATTTTGAGGATCGATTTGATTTATAGTTTGTTTTATTTCGCCGAGGGAATTTTATTGATCTTTTCTGCTTTGTTCCGTCAGCGACTCCCTAAAGGGATTAGGCTTCGCCGTCACCGGCTCTGCCTTTGGAATCTGCCAGCTTTTTTCAAAAAGCTGGGCAAAAACTTCAAATGTCCTCTTTCATGCTTTTTTTAATCAAATCATTTTTACAACACCTTTTTTTACTTCAAAAAGTCTGCCGCCCTTTAATCTTTCGACCGACGCAGCCTCACAACAGGTAATAAAAACCTGACGATCAAAAATCTTATTAAGCAAAAATTCCTGACGCTTGCTGTCAAGCTCACTCAGAACATCATCAAGCAAAACGATAGGTTCCTGCGACACTGCAATTTTTATTAATTCAGCTTCGGCAATTTTCATTGACAAAACGCAGCTTCTCTGCTGTCCCTGAGAACCAAAGGTTCTGACATTTTCACCGTTTATAAATATTTCGATATCATCACGATGAGGTCCCACCGAAGTATGCCCGTCTTTTATATCTTCGCTGCGGCTTTGTTTCAGCCTTTCGATCAGAGAATCACGCACCTTGACACCCGATTCTCTGTCCTCATCGGAAAAACCGCACGAATAATCAATTTCGAGATTTTCACTGCCGTCCGATATTCCGGAATGATACTTTTTTGCCGAAATATTCAGTCGTTCAATGTAATTTGATCTCATTCTGATTACATTCGAACCCAGTACGGACAGCCTGTAATCCCAGATATCAAGTGTATCCAACAGTTCCGAATGATAGGGAATATCTTTCAAAAGTGCGTTTCTTTGCACAAGAGTTCTGTTGTAATTCGAGAGAGTTTCAACATATCCCGGTTTGATCTGACAAATGGCATTATCAATAAATTTTCTTCTTTCCGACGGTCCGCTTTTCACCAGCGACAGATGTTCGGGGGAAAAAACAACAACGCAAATTTTTCCGATCAAAGATGAAGAAGACGGCTGTTTTATACCGTTTATTTTAACTTCTTTTTTTCCTTTTTGGAACAGGATCTCTGCTGTCTGCTCACGCTCTTCGGAAAAAAAATCAATTTTTAATCTTGCATATTCTTTTCCGAATTTTATCAATTCTCTGTCACGAGCGCCTCGAAAGCTTCTGTTGCCGCTTAACAGCCAAATTCCTTCCAAAAGATTAGTTTTTCCTTGCGCATTTGTGCCAAATATTACATTAACACCGCTGTCGGGGGTTATCTCACAATCCTCAAGATTGCGAAAACCCTCAAATTGCAGCCTGTTTATAATCATTTGCCGCACACCTCTAAAACGATCCCGTTGCATTCTGCGGTATCACCGATACGCATCTTTTTGCCTCGCATGGTACAAACTTCGCCGTTGACCTTAACTGCGCCGTTTTGTACAAGCATTTTCGCCTGTCCGCCTGTTCCGAAACCGCCAAGCTTCAACAAATTATCAAGCTTTATATACTCTGTATCTATATAAATATTTTCTTTTCTCAAAACACTCACTCCGAAATTTTATTTTAATAATTATGCCAATCTCATCGGAACAACCAAAAAGATAAAGCTGTCGCCTTCCGTCGGCAAAATCTTCAAGGGCTTCAGCGGTCCGTTAAACTCAAAGATCAATTCGTCGGTTTCGGAATTTTTTATTGCGTCAAGAAGATATCGGTTGTTGAATCCGATCTCAACCTCGCTGCCATCAAAAGCAAGATCAATATAGTCGCTCGCTTTGCCGACTGCCGTTGTACACAAAAGCTTTATCCCGTTATCGGCAACGATAACTCTGACAGGACTTTGAAGCTTTTCGTTTGTCAAAAGCGACATTCTCTCGACAGACGACGCAATTTCTCTTGTCTTAACACGAAGCGTAGTTTCGGCCCCGTTCGGCACAGTTCCGGCATAGTCTAAAAATTTCCCTTCAATAAGCCTTGAAACTATCGAATAATTATCAATTTTAAAAACAACGTGTTTTTTTCCGACAATAACCTTGATCTCTGTTTCATCGTCGCAGTTCATCTTTAAAACTTCGCTGAGAGTCTTTCCGGGAACAATAAAATTAAAATTATTGTCACCGGTGATCCGCTCTTTTCGTACCGCCATTCTGAAACCGTCGATAGAAACGAGATTAAGAACTCCCGACTTCAGATCAAAGAGAGAACCTGTATAGATCGGCTTGGACTGGTTGTCCGAAATTGCAAAATAAGTTTGTTTTATCATGCTTTTTAAAATATTTCCGTTTATCGAAAAGCTTTCAAGCTCGTCAAAGCTCGGAAGCTCGGGATATTCATAAGAGGATATGCCGACTACCTGATAATCGGCAACGCCCGAGTTGATGTAGGTGATAAGCTTGTCGTCGGTTTCGATGGTAATAAGCTCGTCGGGCATACGTCTGACAATATCCGAAAAAAGCTTTGCGCTGAGAACAATATCGCCTTCTTCTATAATAGTTGCGTCGATCTCGGTTTTTATTCCGATCTCGAGATCATAACCGCAAAGGAGCGCTTTGTGATCGTAAGCTTTTATCAAAATTCCTTCGAGAGCGGGAATGGAATTTTTGGTCGAAACCGCTCTTTGAACATTTGAAACGGCTTGAACAAGCTCGTTTTTACTGAATGTAACTTTCATTGATATATTGACCTTTCGTTTAGTGTAATTTATGATCGTTATTAATACTATAAATGAGCAATTTAAAAAATTGCTCGTAAAAAGTTAGAAAGAGGACAATTAAAGTTTTTGCCCAGCTTTTTTCAAAAAGCTGGCAGATTCAAAAGACAGCGTCTTTGGTCGCTGACGGAACGAAGCAGAAAAGATCAACAAATTTCCCTCAGCGAAATAAAAAAACTATATATCAAAGCAAATCTTCAAATGCTGCCTTTTGAAAATTCCAAACAAGCAGCATCAAAGCGAATTGCCTCTCTGAATATAATAATATATGCCGTAAATTTCGGGCTAATAACTTTCAATCGGGAATTAATTTTTTCAGGCTTTGTTCGTTCGTAAATTCAAATCGAATGATTTACAAAAAAATATAGAAAAAGAAAAATTTTGAAAAATCAATTAAATAATATATATTAATTATTTAGTAGTAGTAGTAGGGGGCAAGGAAATGTCAGGAAACTGTTCAAACCTTGATTGTATTCGGGAAAAAATGTCCTAACGGGTTTTGACAGATTTTAACAGAGTTAACTGCGGGCTTGACGGCTGTGTTGATATTGTGGATAAGTGAATGTTGATTGTTAATGAAATGTGGAAAACTCTATAGAGCAATCCAATTGTTAAATCGAACAGAAAATTAATAAATTATGAACAAAAGACACTAAAAATCAAAAAATATCCTCAAGACCCTTGTAATCATATTACAGATTGTAATATGATTACTGTTAAACTTATTGTATACGACTTGGAATAAACTGCAAATCAGATTACATATCCTGGATATTCTTTATAATATCGTCTACCATTTCCTTTGTTTTTGTATCCTTGGCAAGCTTTTTTTCCATTTCCTGCATTGTGTATACTATGGTGGAATAGTGTCTGTCGCCGAATTCTTTTCCGATCGCTGTCATTGAAAGTCCCGTTACCTGTCTTACTACGTAAATGGCAACTTGTCTTGCGTTACTTAAATTTGCTCGTCTGTTTTTTACCGATCTGATTTCCTCCGATGTAACGCCGAAGGTTCTCGCAACCTCTTCTATGATTTTTTCTACCGTTACGGGGACGGGGATCTCGTTTGTCTGAACGTCCGAGATGACCTCTTGGGCGATAGCGATCGAGGGCTTTTCTCCGTTAAGAAAGCTTTTTGCTTTGATTTTTTTGACAACGCCCTCAAGCTGACGAACGTTGGTTTTCAGTTTTGTTGCTATGTACTCGCAGATATCGTCGGGGATCTCGAAATCAAGCGATTCCGCCTTGCTTTTGAGAATTGCAATACGAGTTTCGATATCCGGCGGCTGAATGTCGGCTATCAGTCCCCATTCAAAACGGGTTCTCAGTCGTTCTTCGAGTGTCTTTATCTCTTTCGGCGGACGGTCTGATGTGAGAACTATTTGCTTTTTTGCCTCGTAAAGAGCATTGAACGTATGGAAAAATTCTTCCTGAGTGGATTCCTTTCCGCCGATGAACTGAACGTCGTCCACAAGAAGAACGTCGGCGTTTCTGTATTTTTGACGAAATTCAGCCTGATTTACGCGCCGCAGTGATTCGACGATCTCGTTTGTAAAGTCATCGCCTTTTACGTAGGCAATTTTCATATCCGGATCGTTATCCAAAACGGCGTTCTTTATTGCGTGAAGAAGGTGTGTTTTTCCAAGACCCGAGTTTCCGTAAATGAATAGAGGATTGTAAGCCCCTCCCGGATTTTGAGCTACCGCAAGCGACGCTGCGTGAGCAAATTTGTTTGACGAGCCTACGATGTAGTTGTCAAAGGTAAGCGGAGTGTCGTCCTCGGAGCTTTGGTTCTTTTCTTCCTGAGTTTTTTTGTTGTCTTCGATCTCTTCGGGGACAACGAGCTTTATCTCAAATTCCTGACCGAATATTTCGGTAAAACCGTCTTTGAGATAATTGAGATAGCATCTGTTTACCGTTTCCCGGTGAAATTCATTGGGAACCAAAAGCTTGATCTGAACGATATCGAAATCTATTTCTTTAGGTTCTATTCTGCTGATCCATGTTTGAAACGCAACCTTTGTGATCCTCGATTTGCAGTAGTCACAGACCAACGCCCAAGTTTCATTAAATGAATCCATATTAATTTAACCCCCAATACAGACTGTCCTGAAAAATCGCAGCTTACGGACTTCAAGATCGTCTTTTTGATATTTCCGTTTTGTTAATAATACGCTCGGCTGTTGTCGTGCGTTATTGACCCCGATTTTATAATTTTGTTTTATGTTTGGAGATATAATTTGTAAAAGAATGCCGCAAATCATATAAATTATTTAACAAATTATTTTACCTTACAACAAAACAATAAAAAAATAACCCCTTTATCGGTGCAGCTGTATCGGCAATGCTGTTTTTTTGCTGCCCGCTAAAATTATACACTTAACTTTATAAAAAATCGGTTGAAACGGATTTCGTGTTCAATACAAGAAGCAGCATATATTTAAATTTCCAAGCTGTTTTTTTTGCATTTGCCCGTACTTTTTTTGCCATAAAATCAAATAAAACGGCAAAAAGACGCTACTACTCATAATGAAATTAACAGTTAGAATTATTATAGCATAATGATTTTTTTATTTCAACAATAAATGTCGGTATAATTGTGGAAAATTAAGATTTTGTCGAAAAAATCAATGTAGTTTTTTTCAAAAAAGTTAGGATTGTTTGCATTGTTTTTTAATTTATAAGGTTAAAACGGCAATAATTCGGGGAATGACTCCCTTTGTTTTTGGTTAAAAAATAGAAAAATGCTTATATATATTGACTTTTTCCTTTTTTTTATTTAAATTTATACTGTTAAATGTTGTTTTACGGTAGGTTTGCGCAAATGTTTTGTGTCGGTAAAATTCACCGCAGGGGTTATTTGCTTTGGACAAAGAAAAATTATTACGGTAAAAACATTTAAAATGACAATTTTTCTATTGACATAACGCTTGCATTTAAGGTATAATTTTATATTGCAAGGTTATATACCCGAAAGGAGGGTTTTGTATGCTGAGAACATATCAGCCTAAGAAGCTTCACAGAAAGAAGGAGCACGGCTTCAGAAAGAGAATGTCTGACCGTAACGGACGCAAGGTTTTGGCTCGCCGCAGAGCAAAGGGCAGAAAAAGACTTTCTTACTGATCCCCGCAGATCTTCCTGTTTTGGGATCTGTGCGTTTGTCGGTAACGGCGCAGTGGATTCGGGTATATCTTCGCAGTATTCTGCTGCCAAAGAAGATATACCTAAGGAATCTGCCGCTTTTTCAGGTTCGCAATGCATTCTGTTTGCGGCAGGTTTTGATTTTTATCCGAAAGGGTATTTTTATGGCTGAACTTCAGACAATTAAAGAGAATTATACATTCAGACGGTTATACAAAAGCAAAAAATGCTATGTATATCCGCAAATTGTTGTATATGTTGCAAGAAATCGTCTGGGTGTTTTTCGTTATGGTATAACTACAAGCAAAAAAGTCGGCAATGCCGTCAAAAGAAGCCGTTGTCGGCGTGTTATCAGAGCTGCGCTCGGTTATTATTCAAGTCAGCTTTCCGAACTCTCAAAAGGATATGACGTTGTTATAGTGGCAAGAACAAAGGCTGCCTTTGTCAAATCGGACGAGCTGATCAAACCGTTGGGTGAAAGTCTTTCGAAGGCCGGTGTCATATGAATGAAACGGCTTTTGATCTTTATAATAAAATTTTATAAGCGGTTTATTTCGCCGCACACAGCTCCCTGCTGCCGCTTTACACCGTCATGCTCGTCGTATGGCTTGGAGGCTATTGAACGCTTTGGAGCGCTCAGAGGGGGCTTTTTGACAATCAGGAGAGTGCTCAGGTGCAATCCGTTTGTCCCCGGGGGATATGACCCCGTTCCGGAAAAGAAAAGAAAGTACAAAACTATACATTACAAGAAATGATTTTATTCCGAAAATAATTTATTGTTATTCATATATATTAAGTTGCACTGTTGTTTTGTTTTTTATAAGGTTTGACAAACAACGGTTGAAAGGATTTTCTTGAATGAACGCTTTATTTAATCTGATTGGTTATATTTTCGGATACATACTTTGGTATGCGTATCTGGCAGTGGGCAATTTTGCAATAGCCATCTTAATTTTTACCGTTATTCTCAGGGTTTTCCAGTTTCCTCTTCAGATAAAAAGTCAGAAGAACATGGCAGGCAGTATGCGTATGTCAAAAAAACAGCAGGAAATTCAGGAAAAGTACGGTCGTGACCGTGAAAAGGTCAACGAGGAGCTTTCAAAGCTTTATGAAAAAGAAAATATCAATCCGATGGGCGGCTGCATGACGTCTATTGTGCCGATGTTCCTTCTTATGGGAGTTTATTGGACTGTCAGATATCCTTTGACGAATACTCTTCATATCGCTCAGGATACTGTCGACAAGATGATCGCTTACGGCAAGGGACTTCCTGTGGTTGGTTCTGCTCTTGAGGGTATTTACGGACAGATCAACTTTATGAGCCTGTATTCGATGCTCAGGGATAATTCCGATTTTGTCGCTCAGACAGGAGTGTCGAGCGCCGATATTTCCAAGCTTGACACATTCGCTCAGGGATTTAAAATGTTTGGATTGAACCTTCTTGAAGTCCCCAATGCTCATGGCGTCGCTTCGGTGTTTATATTGTTCCCTGTTTTGTGCTTTGTCACATCGTTCGGAACAAGCTTTATCTCCATGAAAATGAGCGGCTCGGGAATGAAGGGACAGCAGGGCTGCATGAATGCAATGTTCCTTATGATGCCTTTGATGTCGGCATGGATCGCTTACTCGGTACCTTCGGCTATTGCTTTGTATTGGATATATTCAAACATTATTGGTTTGATCACAACTATAATCATTCACAAATTCTATAACGCCGAGGCAATGACTGCCCTCGACGAAGCGAGAAGGATCGCTCTGCTCGAAGAAGAAGAATTAAACGTTAAGCAGGTTGTTAAGGTTTATAAAAACGATAATTCGGCAGTGAAAAATAAGAAAAAGAAGAAAAAGTAAGAGTAAATTTTTGGAGGTGTGATTGTGGTTAAAGAGGCATTTGGTATCGGCGACACAATTGACGAAGCCCTTGCAGAGGCTTGCAGGGAACTGGGTATTGAGCCTGAAAAGGCAGAGTATGAGGTTTTGCAGGAACCGGAAAAGAAAAAATTCGGCATTTTCGGAGGAAATCCGGCTAAGGTCAGAGCTTATGTTGTAGTTTCACCTGTTGACACTGCGGTTGAGTATTTGAAATCTGTTCTTTCATGTATGGGATTAAATAATATCGAATTTCAGGTCAAAGAAGACGAAAAGACGGCTGAGATCAATCTTGAGGGAGAAGATGTCGGTTTTGTGATCGGAAGACGAGGCGAAACTCTCGATGCGCTTCAGTATCTTGCAGGATTGGTTGCCAATCATGTTGACAATCAGTATTTCAGAATAACTATCAACACAGGAAATTACAGAGAAAAAAGGGAAGTTACCCTGGAAAAGCTTGGCAAAAAGCTTGCATACAAGGTAGTAAAAACTGGCAAGAGCGTTAATCTGGAGCCTATGAATCCTTATGAGAGAAGAATTATTCACACAGCAGTTCAAAAGGTAACAGGCGCTATTTCTTTTTCGGAGGGCGAGGTTTTGAATCGTCACGTTGTCATTGCTCCCGATCCGAAGAATCCCGTAAAGCCAAAGAGAAATTACGGCAACAGACGTCACGGACAAAACAACAAAGGTTCTTACGGTAACTCCAGAAACAGCGGCGGTTACAAGAGAACACCTTATAAGCAGAATTTCGAAAGAAAGCCGTATCAGAATAAATACAACAAACCGTCCGATGATGAGATGGTAACAACGTCATCGACTTTCAGTCAAAGAAGTCCGATCGAAAAAGCAGGACTTCCGTTGTTTAGTAAAATTGAAACTAAAGGCGACGAGTAATGCCTTTTGAATAAGCGGAGGCAACAGGCTTCCGCTTTTTTGTTATTGCAAAAACATTTTAAATTAATAATTATTATACAAAAACAGTGAGTTGTAAATTTATAATTAATAGAGGTAAATAATATGGATAAAACAATAGCTGCTATTTCAACACCATTAGGTTCGGGCGGTATTGGAGTAATAAGAATATCGGGCAGTGACGCTGTTGCTGTTGCGGATAAAGTTTTTAAAAGCGTGAGCGGAAAAAAGATATGTGAAATGAAAGGATATACGGCAGCATTCGGAAAGATATATGACAATAACGATCAGATCGACGAAGCTGTCGCAACAGTTTTTTTATCTCCTCACAGCTATACCGGTGAAGATGTTGTTGAGCTGTCATGTCACGGCGGTTCTTATATTACGAACAAAGTGCTGACAACGGTTCTTAACAACGGCGCAGTTCTTGCGCAGGCGGGTGAATTTACTAAGCGTGCGTTTCTTAACGGAAAAATTGACTTAACACAATCGGAAGCCGTGATGGATATTATTTCGGCAAAAGGCAGAGCGGCTGCTCGTTCGGCTTTGAGTATAAAGGACGGCAGATTAAGATCGGAAATAGATGAGGTCAAAAGTATACTCGTTGAAAATGCTGCGCATCTTTCCGCTTGGGCTGATTATCCGGAAGAGGATATTCCCGAGGTTTCCGGGCGGAATCTTCTTGAAAGCATAAGCTCAGCCGAAGAGAAGCTTCAAAAGCTGTTAAAAGGTTATGAGATAGGAAGAGCCATAAAAGAAGGAGTTGACACTTTAATTATTGGTAAACCTAATGTTGGAAAATCAACTCTTATGAATTTATTATCCGGCTGTGAAAAAAGTATTGTTACCAATATCCCGGGAACTACAAGAGATATCATTCAGGAAACAGTAGTATTGGGCAGCGCCGTTTTGCTGCTGTCCGATACGGCAGGACTTAGAGATACCGATAATCCGATCGAAAAAATCGGCGTCGATCTTGCAAAAAAACGTCTTAAATCGTGCGGATTGGTTTTGGCAGTTTTTGATGCTTCCATGCCGCTTGATGAAAACGATCATGAAATGATAGAGCTTTTGGGTGATGTGCCGTCAATTGCGGTTATTAATAAAAGCGATCTTGAAACGGTGATTGATATTGAATATATAAAACGCAAAGTTGACAACATCGTTTTTGTTTCGGCGGCAAATGGCGATGGACTGGAGGAGCTTACGAATGCTGTTGGGGAGTTATTGGGTACTGCGCAGTTTGATGAAAATGCGGCGGTGATATCAACACAGCGTCAAAGGGAGTGTGCCGTTGCTGCGCTTGAATCTATGAAAGAAGCCGTGCAGGCATTGGAAATAGGAATGACGCTTGACGCAGTAACCGTTTTACTCGAAGAAGCTATTCAGTCCCTTTTGGAGCTGACGGGAGAGAGAGCAACCGAAGTGGTCGTTCACAATGTATTTTCAAAATTTTGTGTCGGAAAGTAATATGATGAGGTGATTAGGTGAGTTACTTTAGAGGAAAGTTTGACGTTGCGGTTATAGGCGCCGGTCATGCAGGAATTGAAGCAGCGCTTGCTTCGGCACGTCTTGGCTGTAAAACTATTGTATTTACTATAAATATGGATGCCGTTGGTAATTGTCCGTGTAATCCGTCTATCGGTGGAACTGCGAAGGGACATCTTGTTCGTGAAATAGACGCTCTCGGCGGCGAGATGGGAAAAACCGCCGACGAATGTATGCTCCAGATGAGAATGCTGAATCGAGGAAAAGGTCCTGCGGTTCATTCTCTGCGTGCTCAGATAGACAGAAGAAAATACAGTGAAACCATGAAGCATAAGCTTGAGCTTCAAGAAAATCTGCAGCTTCATCAGGCTGAGGTCACAAAGCTTGATGAATGCGGAGGCTTCTGGAGAGTAACTACAAGAATGGGAGCGGAGTTTGAGGTCGGAGCTGTTATTATTGCTACAGGAACCTATCTCGGAGGAAGAATTTATATCGGAGAGGTTTCTTATGAGAGCGGTCCCGATGGTATTTTTCCGGCAACATTTTTAGGAGAGTCGCTTAAAAATCTCGGTCTTTCACTCCGCCGATTCAAAACGGGAACTCCGGCTCGTGTGCTGAAGTCAAGCATTGATTTTTCGGATCTTGAAAAACAGGAGGGTGACGAACCTGTAATTCCATTTTCTTACGATACCGAGGAACAGCTTCAAAATAAGGTTGTATGCCATATCAGCTGGACGAATGAAGAAACTAAGAAGATCATTCTTGATAATATTCACCGTTCGCCGCTCTACAGCGGAATGATACACGGCGTCGGTCCTCGTTACTGTCCGAGTTTGGAGGACAAGATCGTCAGATTCAGTGATAAAGAGCGTCATCAGCTGTTCATTGAACCCTGCGGAGAAAATACCGAAGAAATGTATCTTCAGGGAATGTCGTCATCTTTGCCGGAAGAGGTGCAGTTAAAATTTTATCATTCCATAAAAGGTCTTGAAAATGCGGTCGTTATGCGTCCGGCTTACGCTATTGAATATGACTGCGTCGATCCTTTGCAGATGAATAATACATTGGAATTTATTGAACATCCGGGGCTTTACGGTGCGGGTCAGTTTAACGGTTCTTCGGGATACGAAGAAGCAGCTGCGCAGGGTCTTGTTGCCGGGATCAATGCCGCTTTGAAAATAAAAGGCAAAGAGCCTATGATACTTGACAGGGCAGGCTCGTATATCGGAACGCTGATAGATGATCTTGTTACAAAGGGAGCAAACGATCCTTACAGAATGATGACATCAAGAAGCGAGTATCGTCTTATTTTAAGACAGGACAATGCCGATGAAAGATTGACACCTATAGGCAGAGAGATCGGTTTGATAACGGATCAAAGATACAATAAGTTTTTGAAGAAGCAGGAGCTTAAAGCTCTGGAGATGAATAGAATCCGAAAGAAGGTTATCGCACCGACGGACCGGATAAACGATATACTTGTTTCACGTGAAACATCTCCGATAACAACCGGCGCAAAGCTTGTCGATCTGATAAAACGTCCGCAGCTTTCTTATGAAATATTAAAAGAGATCGATGATGACAGACCTGATATAGACCCGAATATTTTCGAGCAGATCGAAATAGAGGTAAAATACGAGGGATATATCAAAAAACAGCTTGCGCAGGTCGAACAAATGAGAAGAATGGAAAAAAAGCTTTTGCCGCATGATCTTGACTATAAAACTATTACAGGTCTGCGTCTTGAAGCGCAGGAGAAGCTCAACAAGATCCACCCGGACAATCTCGGTCAGGCAAGCAGAATTTCAGGTGTAAGCCCTGCTGACATCAGCGTGTTGGTAATATGGCTTTCAAAGTGAGGTAAAGATGGAAAAATTAAAAAAGTATTGTGATGAATTTAACATAACGCTTGATGACGCTGCATTAACCCGATTTCACGACTACATGGAAATAGTTCTCGAATGGAATGAAAAAATCAACCTGACTGCGATAACCGACAAGGACGAGTTTATTATCAAACACTTCCTGGATAGCCTGACGATTCTGAACAGTATCAATATTCCACACGGTTCAAAGGTGATAGATGTGGGTACGGGCGCAGGATTCCCCGGAATACCTTTAAAAATTGTACGGCCGGATATTCAGCTAACACTGCTGGACAGTTTAAAAAAACGTCTTGTTTTTTTGCAGGATCAGGTACTGGCATCGATTCGGCTTGAAGCCGAGATAATACATGGCAGGGCGGAGGATATATCAAGACAATCGGAATACCGTGAAGCTTTCGATTTTGCCGTAAGCCGCGCTGTTGCCAATCTGTCGTCGCTCAGCGAGTATTGTTTGCCTTTCGTTAAGGTTGGAGGAGCTTTTGTTTCCATGAAAGGCCCCGAATGTGACGCCGAGATCGTTCAGGCAAAAAATGCTGTCAAAGTTTTGGGAGGAAAGCTTAATTCGGTTGATAATCTTATGCTTCCCGACAACTATGGAAGAAGCTTAGTTGTGATCGATAAAATATTAAATACCCCTGAAAAGTATCCTCGAAGAGGTGTTAAAATAAATAAAAAACCGTTGTGACAGATATGGAGAGAAATCATGACTCATGAAATGAAGCTCAATGACGAGCCTTTCAGTTGTATTGAAAATCACAAAAAGACGATAGAATTAAGGCTGTATGATGATAAAAGAAAGAAAGTTCACATCGATGACATTATCATTTTCACAAACATTAACGATTCTTCAAAAAGAATAAAGACACAAGTTACTGCACTTCACATTTACAAGGACTTTTCAGAGCTTTATTCAAGACTGCCAAAAGACAAAATCGGTTACGAAAATGATGAAATTGCCGATCCGAATGATATGGATCATTATTACAGCAAAGAACAACAGAATAAGTACGGTGTTGTCGGAATTGAATTTATAATATTGAAATGACGATATTAAATAAAAATAACAGCTTACTGTAAAAAAAAACAGTAGGCTGTTTTTTTAAAAAAATTCTACCTGAGCGGTTGGAAATCAGGCAGCAATGGAATGAAATGCAGGAAGCATGCCCTCATTTAACCAAGAACAAAGTT
>CACYDY010000162.1 GCA_902773245.1 uncultured Ruminococcus sp. | reverse complement strand
GCTGCGCAGCAGCAGCACCGACCGAGCCGGCAGGCGAGACTCGAAGCCCGCCACCCTTTAGCCCCCTTTTCCTCGAGGGAAAGGGGGGTGGGGGTATGGGTGACGTCAATAAATGTTAAATAGAGCCAAAGCCTTGGGTCGACAGGAACAAATCCTTAAATTGTGGACAGTGGGAATAAATACAAAAAAAGTATAGCACGCTTGACATTTAAAGTAAAGTGTGCTATACTTTTTTTGTAAAGTTAACTTTACCTCTAAGGAGGGTCTGAATCTTGAAAAATAGAATACAGGAGCTTCGCAAAGCTAAAAAGGTCACTCAGCAGGAGCTTGCGGACGCTCTCAATGTTACACGGCAAACTATTATATCTTTGGAAAACGGAAGATATAACGCTTCGCTGATCTTGGCGCACAAGACGGCGCAATTTTTTGGTTTGACTATTGAAGAGCTGTTCTTATTTGAGGACAATGAGAATTTGTGAGGAGGATATTTATGAAGGAATTTAAAGAAAAATTGCAAAGAAAAACAAACGTTATGGCAATATTATGCTGCTTTGCTCCAATAATGCTTATGGCGCTGAAGCTTATCACAAAAAGAAGCGCCGATTTTTCTGCGGGGATAGTTCAGGGATTCTTTATTGGATTTATACTGTGCTTGGTTTATTCTGCCGCAAGAAATTTCGCCGCGCTTAATGATGACGAAAAATTAAAGGCTATGTATGTTGCAGAAAACGACGAGCGAAATATTGCCATCGAAAAGGAAACGGGAAAAACTTTTTCCCGCTTGGGAGGTATCTGTTTGGCGTTTGCCGCTGTGGCAGCTTCATTTTTTAATATTACTGTAAGTCTGACGCTTGGCTGTGCGGTTTTGTTTTTGTCGGCGGTATGGGTCGCTGTTAGGGTATATTATAACAAAAAGATGTGATTTTACAGAGGTTTGGAGCGTTTGGTGATGTTGATGACTTTAAAGATCTGATTGAGGGATAAAGCCGGATTCGACAGAGTTATCTGATTTTAGGGCAGTTCTAAAAACTAATGTCGTTCAGATGTGGTGCAGATGAGCGGCAGAAGGTTTTTAGAGGTGTCCTTTATGTTGTCAAATGCAGATAAAACCTATGGTGAACATTACTTTTGGTGTGAGATGTTTGAGTTTAAAACTTTTCTTTCTCAGACCGGCAATTCGCTTCGCTGTTGCCTGCTTGGTTATTGACTTTTGTTTTTTATTTTTATTTTCTATTTTTTTATTTTTTTGTTTTTTTTGTTGTCTTTACTGTTTTCGCTTCATATGCTTTGCTTTAACCAAACTTTTGCGGGCTCTGCCCGCACCCGCAAACTTTTGAAAAAGTTTGATCAAAACTTTAATAAGCTTCGCCTCTGCCCTACTTTCTATCATTACAAACAAAGGGGATACTCCATGCGGAGCGTCCCCTTTTTGCGAGTCTATTCTTCTATGTTTTTCTTTTTCTCTTTGACGTAAAACAGACAGCCTGTCACCAGAAAAACTGCCGTAATACCCCGAAACACCCAGCCGAGCGTTCCGTGAAACATATCGGCTTTACTGAAAAAGCTTGCAGCCCACCAAACGCAGTTGAATACAAAGTAGATCGAAAAAACAAGATAGATCTTATTTTCACGCAGTCCCATGGAAAAGAGAATCACCGCTATCATCAGCCACATCGCCGCATACACAATATTCATAAAACTACACACACCTTAATAAAAATCTTACTATTGTATTTTATCACATGAAAAATATTTGTCAATCATAATTCAACAGTAAAAACAATTTTTTCATTTTCGTCGTAGTTTACCGACAATTTTCCTTTGTGGTTTTGTACAATTGCCTGCGCCATGGAAAGTCCGATACCGTAGCCGCCTGTTTGTGAATTCCTTGAGGAATCGCTTCTGTAAAATCTGTCGAAAAATTTCTTCACGTCCTCTTTTTCAAGTCCTTTGCAGGTGTTTGCCACTGTCAGAACGGCTTTCTTTGATTTTGACTTTAGCGTTACGTTGATTTCTTTTCTGTCGTCGGTGTATTTGATGGCATTGTCGAGCAAAATTCCGACCAGCCGCACAATATCCTCCAAGTCGCCCATAACCGAAACGCCGGGAGCAATGTCGGCATGAAGTTCTATTCCCTTTGCCTGCGCGGGAACAGTAAAAGACTCAACGGAGTTTAAAACGATCTCGGTAAGGATAATTTGCTGTTTTTCTTTTTCGGAAAGCACCTGCTCGTCCATTTTTGAAAGCTCTATCAAACCTTTGACCAGATTGCTCATTCTTGCGGTTTGCTGTTTAATATTGGTCAGCCATTTGTTTTCGCCTTCGATCATTTCCATGACCTCGGTGTTTGATTGGATTATGGCGATCGGTGTTTTCAGTTCGTGACCTGCGTCGGTTATGAAACGCCGCTGTTTTTCACGGTTTTCTTCAAACGGTTTCATAATCCTCGATGATAATATCAACAGCAAGATCAAAACTATTACGACACACGAGCTTATTGTTACAAGAGTTATTGCAAGCAGCGTGTCCATGGTCGACATATCCATTTTACAGTCAACGCCGATCACCATCAAGCCGTCGTCCGTTTCAAATCGGCCGTAACGGTATGTGTCAATGTAGCCCCGATCTTTCTTGGCGGATCTGATCTGACAAACCTGATTCATTATCATGTCAATATTCATCACGGCAATATGACTGTAGTCCTCGTTGATAATGGAGTTGGAGCTGTCGACGTACGCTATGTAGTATCTTGTTTGAAAAGGAGTTTCGTCGTGAAATTTTTTTTTGCCGTTTCCGTTTTGGCTGTTGTTATCGCTGTCGGTGTCGTAGAAAAACTGCATATTATTGGAAATCGGAAAGATACCGCCGTTCTCGTGAAGAATATCTATGATCTCGTCGGTGCGTTTCGCAAGGCGAACCCGAAGCGTTATGTTCACCGCTGTGAATGCCAGAATAAGTGTGACAGTCATCGAGAGCATAGCCAGTAGAATAAATCTTCTTTTGAGCTGTTTAAGCATTTTTGACAGCCTCCAGAACGTAGCCTCGTCCTCTGAGCGCGGAGATCTGAATATCGGCGTCAAGAGCGGCAAGCTTTTTTCTGAGATAAGAGATGTAAACCCACACAACGTTTACCTCCGCTTCGCTGTCATAACCCCATATGCGTGTCATGAAGGTTTCGGTTGAAATAGGACGTCCGCTGCTTTTCATGAGAATTTCCATCATGAGGTACTCTTTTTTCGAAAGTCTTATTTCACCGCTTTTGGTTGATAATTCATATGACTGACGATTGAGAGTCACATTGCCCAAGGTCATATCATCGGGGATAATTTCTCCGGAACGTCTGACCAAAGCGCCGACTCTTGCCACAAGCTCGGGCATAGCAAACGGTTTTGCAAGGTAGTCGTCTGCGCCGGCGTTGAGTCCTTCGACTTTATCGGAGATCTCGGCTTTTGCAGTCAGCAGCAGGACCGGTGTTCCGATACCCTTTCTGCGGATAGCTTCAAGCACTTGTATTCCGCTGAGCTTCGGCATCATGACATCAAGTATGATGCCGTCGTACTTTTCGGAAAGAATATAATCCAAAGCTTCCTCTCCGTCAAAAACAGCGTCCACAATGTAGTTTTTATGACGAAGAATTTCCGTAACCGCTTCGGACATCGCTTTCTCGTCCTCCGCATATAATAGTTTCATTTTGTATTCCCCCGTTGATAATTTTTCTTAAATTCTGGAGTGACAGATCAATTGACGCAAGCTGATCTGCGCATCTTTTCAGCTCGTTGACGATCAACTGTTCGCCAACGACGCTTTTTTTATATTTCATTCGGTGTTCGACGCTCGCCCACGTATCCATTGCAATTGTTCTGATCTGCAGTTCGATAAAAACGCTGTCGGACTTGAAATCTGCGGCGCAGATGATGTGATAGCTTCTGTAGCCGTTTTGTTTTGGGTTGTTGATATAATCTTTTTCTTCCCTGATTTGTAATCCTTTAATTTTTTTAATTTCGGAAACAACAGTATCAACGTCTTCCAAAAAAGAAGTTATGATCCTGACTCCCGCTGCGTCATAAACTTTTTTTACCGCGTTTTCGGCAGTAACCTCCAAGCCGTGGTCAAGGAGCTTTTCAGCCATGCTTTCGGGTGATTTTATTCTGTATTTAACATTTTCGATGGGATCTCTTTTCAATTTTTCAAAGCAGTTTCTGCTGATAATTTCGATCTGAGCCAAGATATATTCAACAGCGTTTTGCAGCGATGTAATATAGCCGCCGTAAAAACGGGCGGTAGCTTCGGGAACATAAAAATAATTCATAATAACTCCTCACAAGTAAATCAATTAAATCATATGAATCAATTTTATAATATATTCCCGAAAATATATGTCGAAACGGGTGGCAGAGATATACTCAAAAGCGAAAAGATTTGCCATATTAAAGTTTTGATCAAACTTTTTCAAAAGTGCCCCAAGGGCATTTCCGCCTTGCATTTGCAGTTTCCAAAGGCAGAGCCGGTGACGGCGAAGCCTAATCCCTTTAGGGAGTCGCTGACGGAACAAATTATTGTAGAAAATGAACTACCCTCAGCGAAATCAAATAAACTATCACTCAAAGCAATCATTAAAATGATATCTTTCGGTAAAAATAAAAACAGGCAGCAGCGCAGCGAATTGCCGTTCTGAGAAGAAGGCGCTAAAGCCTGAAGCTTTCGAATATATTTCAAAAGCTCCGCAGCAGATTGAGCGCCCAGACGTCATCTATCAAGTAAACTCTGTCCTCCGCATAGCTTGCTTTGCCGCCGTACTTGTCTTCAAGCTGATCGTAGATATCCCTTGAAAACTTTGAAACAAATGCGCTGCCGCTTTCCGTGAACATTTCTATTCTGTTTTCGGCATTCTCGTTTGAGAAAAATGCGGCGGCGATCTTGTCATTTGGCAGCTTTCTTTGAGCCGACTGAGCATATGCAAGCTTGGCGATCTCTATTATTTTATCGTCGAATCCGCTGTCAAAGATCATAATTTTTTCTCTGAGTCTGTCGGAGTCACGAACTATCCTCTGACGGCACTGAGGGTCAACGTCGTCGCTGTCCTCGCTTATTTCGGTTTTGCTTTTTTTGTAGTAGTCGGTAATATGCCGAACTTCTTCGTCATCAAAAACGAGCCAGATCATGATATTCTGTTTTGGATCACTGTAGAGCAAGGGATAACCCAAACGGTTTTCCTTTGCGCATTTGGGACATGAAGCGGAAAAAAGAGTATCATTTAGAATTTTTAGTTTCTGCTGAGGGTTTTTGTCACCGTTGACGGCGCTCCACTGTTCAACGTCATAAGGATTCAGACACTTCGGACATTTAATTCTTATTTTATTTCTCATTGCCATGTGATGCAGCCTCCTTTTATGTCGAAATTATTTATTATTATTATAGATGTATTTGTTTTTCAGGTCAAGAGTTTTTGCATTAAAACTTCAAACGAATGAATTTATAAATGTTTAAATTACTATCCACAACTTAGGAGTAGAGCGAATGTATGCATGGGTTGGGGCGTAAGCCCGCCACCCTTTAGACACATTTCCCTTACCGATCTGAACAAAAAATTAGCACTCCCAATGGCACGAGTGACAATTCATAAATATTTAATAAAGTTTTCTTTAATAAAACCCTTGACAAATGGAAAGATAAATGTATAATTATAAATAGATTAGCACTCAAACCACGAGAGTGCTAATTCGAGAAATCGAGGTGAGGAGCTTGCAGCCCACACAAAGAAAAATTAAAATACTAAAAGCTATAGTTGAGTCATATATTGAAAACGGTGAGCCTGTCGGTTCAAAGTCTTTGTGCAGCACACTTGATTTTCCGGTTTCTTCCGCCACGGTTCGCAACGAAATGGCAGAGCTTTCCGAAATGGGTCTTTTGACTCAGCCTCATACCTCGGCCGGCAGAGTCCCGTCGGAAGAGGGGTACCGCTATTACGTGGAAAAGCTCATGAACAGAAAACGTCTTTCGGCAGATGTCAAGGCATTGATCTATGATTCTCTCTGTTTTTCGTGCGACGACCCCGAAAAGCTTTTGAAAAAGGCTTGCGAAACGGTTTCGGAAATAACCGAAGCGTGTGTTCTGGCAACTACTCCGTCGTCCGATAATTCGAGAATACATTGTCTTAAATTTGTCCAGACCGGCAGACATACGTGCATGGTCGTCCTTATAACGTCAACGGGACTTATTAAAACCAAGCTTTTTAAATGCGACTACGTTATAACACCCGATATTATCAGAATTTACGAAAAATTGTTTAACAGGAACATGGAGGGCTTGCCCATATCGGGAATTACTCCGGCATTCGTTCAGACAATGGCGGCTGAAATGGGAGAGCTTGCAATGCTTGTTCCGAATGTGCTAAGCGCAATAATGGAAGCGTGCGCCGATGTCGGCGGATTTGGCATAGCAGTTGCGGGCAGGGTCAATCTTCTTGTTAACAATGAAACGGATCTTGATTCGCTGAAATCGCTGACGGCTTTTCTCCACTGCGAAGAGGAGCTTGAATCACTGGCTTTAAAAATCAAAAACAACAAAAGCATAGTTATCGGTTCCGAAATAGGATATACTGCTTTGAACTGTCACAGCGTGCTGTCGTGTCCGTACAGCATTGAAGCTTCAAGCGGCGGGATCATAATGGCAATATCACCGATGAGAACCGATTATGCGTTCATAATGTCGGTTATAGAATACACTGCCGATTGTGTAAGCAGACTTTTGAAAAATCTGCTTATGCTCGACAGCGAATGACGAAGTGAAAACGAAAGGATTGATATAAATGGCGTCAAGCGAAGAAAACAAGCAGCAGGAGGAACAGACTGCGGATACAATTGAAAATGTTCAAAATGCCGAAACAGAACAAGAGAACGTTCAGAAAGACGGCGAATGTGAAAACGAGGCAAGCGTGAAGATCGCCGAACTCGAAAAGCAGCTTGAAGCTGAAAAGGATAAGCTTTTGAGAACCGCCGCAGAATATGCCAATTTCCGCAGCAGAACAGAACGGGAAAAGGCAGCGATCTATGCAAATGCGGTTTCCGACACGGTATCGGAGCTTTTGCCGATCGCCGACAGCGTTGACAGAGCCGTTAAGGCTTCCGAAAATGCGCCCGAGGATTTTAAAAAGGGTCTTGAGATGATCTCAAATCAGCTTGCAAAATCATTTGAAAAATTGAATATCACCTCGTTCGGCGAAGTCGGCGAAGAGTTCGATCCGTCGCTTCACAATGCGATCTCGAGCATTGACAGCGATGAGCTTGAAAGCGATACTATCGCTTTGGTCTATCAAAAGGGCTACAAGGTAGGCGATAAAATTATACGCCACTGCATGGTTCAGACGGTTAATTAAGTAAAAACTATAAATAATATATACATAGATATTGAAAAGGAGTAATAATTATGGCTAAGACAATTGGTATAGATTTGGGAACAACAAATTCATGTGTTGCGGTTATCGAAGGCGGCGAGCCTGTTGTAATTGCAAACGCCGAGGGCGCAAGAACGACCCCGTCGGTAGTAGGCTTTTCGAAAACAGGCGAGCGTCTTGTAGGTCAGATCGCTAAGCGTCAGGCTGTTTCCAATCCGGCAAAAACAGTACGTTCGATCAAAAGAGAAATGGGAACAAGCTACAAGGTTACCATTGATGACAAGAGCTACACACCCGAGCAGATCTCCGCTATGATTCTTCAGAAGCTTAAATCGGACGCCGAAGCTTATCTCGGCGAAAAGGTAACTCAGGCTGTTATCACTGTTCCGGCTTACTTTACGGACGCTCAAAGACAGGCTACCAAAAATGCAGGTCAGATCGCAGGTCTTGATGTTAAGAGAATTATCAACGAGCCGACTGCGGCTGCGCTTTCTTACGGTATTGACAAAGAGGACGATCAGAAGGTTATGGTGTATGACCTGGGCGGCGGTACATTCGATGTTTCTATCATCGAAATGGGCGACGGCGTTCAGGAGGTTCTTGCAACCGCAGGCAACAACAGACTTGGCGGCGATGATTTCGACCAGAGAGTTATTGACTGGATGATCAAGTCTTTCAAGGCTGAAACAGGCGTTGATCTCGGCAAGGATATGACTACGCTCCAAAGACTCAAGGACGCAGCCGAAAAAGCTAAGATCGAGCTTTCGGGCGTTACAAGCACACCGATCAATATACCTTTCATCTGGCAGGACGAAAACGGCCCGATGCATCTCGATTTGACTCTCACAAGAGCTAAGTTTGACGAGCTTACCGCTGATCTCGTTCAAAGCACAATGGGTCCCGTAAAGAGCGCTCTCAGCGACAGCGGTCTTTCCATTAACGAGATTGACAAGGTTCTCATGGTTGGCGGTTCTTCAAGAATCCCGGCTGTTATCGACGCAGTTAAGAATTTTATCGGCAAAGAGCCGTTCAAGGGTATCAATCCCGATGAGTGCGTTGCTATCGGCGCAGCTATTCAGGCTGGCGTACTCGGCGGCGAGGTTGAGGGCTTGCTTCTCCTCGACGTAACTCCGCTGTCACTCGGCGTTGAAACAATGGGCGGCGTTATGACTAAGATCATTGACAGAAATACTACCATTCCTACCAAGAAGAGTCAGATCTTTTCTACTGCCGCAGACAATCAGCCGCAGGTTGAGATCAACGTTCTTCAGGGTGAAAGAGAGTTTGCAAGAGATAACAAGCAGCTCGGCAGATTTATTCTTTCCGGTATCGCTCCCGCTCCGAGAGGTATCCCCCAGATCGAAGTAACCTTCGATATTGACTCCAACGGTATTGTTAACGTTTCCGCAAAGGATCTCGGAACCGGCAAGGAGCAGAAGGTTACTATCACATCTAACACAAACATGAGCAAGGAAGATATCGAAAAGGCTGTTCAGGAAGCCGAGAAGTATGCTGCCGAGGATAAAAAGAGAAGAGAAGCAGTTGACGCTAAAAACGAGGCTGAAAGTATGGCATACGCAGCAGAGAAGCTTATCAACGAGAACGGCGACAAGATCGACTCATCGGACAAGAGCGATATTGAAGCTAAGGTTGCCGCTGTGAAGAGCGCTATCCAGTCTGACAACGCAGATCAGATCAAGAGCGCAAAGGAAGATCTTGAAAAGACGGTTCAGGGTGTGTCCACAAAGATGTATCAGCAGGCGTCCGCAGCTGCCCAGGCTTCCGCGCAGCCCACACCGGACATGAACGACGCAGCTCCAAACGATGACGGCGGCAATGTTTATGACGCAGATTTCAAAGATGTTGACTGATAATACCGATATATTTTGATCCAATATACACAGACGGTTTTCGCCGAGTTAGGGTATTCTTTAACTCGGCGAATGCTGTAATACCGTTTTTGATCAATTCTCGGAAAAATATTTAAAAAATTCTTTTTAATACTTGCATTTAAGTCGGAAAAACATTACAATCATATATGGGCGCCTCTAAAAACCTTCTGCCGCTCATCTGCACCGCATCTTTAATCCGTCATATCGCCAAAAATTTCTTGACATACGTCAGTATGCCGGTGAAATTTATGTGCAATCTGCCGAATAAATCTGCGGCACATCTGAACGACATTAGGTTTTTAGAACTGCCCATTGGAACGTAATTTAAATGCAGGTATTAGAAAAAATATAGCTATCCACAACTTAAGAGTATAGTGAATGTATGCAGAATTCGGGGCGTAAGCCCCGATAGGCGGCGGGCGAAGCCCGCCACCCTTTAGCCCCCTTTCCCTCGAGGGAAAGGGGGTTGGGGGTATG
>CACYDY010000161.1 GCA_902773245.1 uncultured Ruminococcus sp. | reverse complement strand
TGGTTATAATATATGCTTTTTAAAATCAATTACAACATTTTGTTTATCATACAACCGACAGCTGCTTTTTTGCCTCAAAATCACCCTGAAAATTTTTAAGTGGTCAAACAGTGGACATTTGACAAAAAACAACTCCCAAAAACCGCACGGTTATGCGATTTCCGGGAGTTAGGCTATTATTCGTACTCAATAGATAAAGCTTTTTCCGGTGTATAAACCGGTCTGAATTGCCGCAATTTGATATTTTTCCTGCACAAATTCCACCTGTTCCAAATCGTTTTACAAAAAAGCAGTACCAAATAGTACCGACATGTTATCTTTTACGATCGTCACGGTGACTTTTTCTAAGCCTATTTAGTGTCTGCTTCAACCTCCTCAATAACCCTCCAATCCCCGATAAACAATAGCTTTTAAAGTCAAAAAGTGGTATATTAAGTGCAAAGAAAAACAACCAAACAGAGCAAAAAAGCTTGCACTTGGAGGAAAGACGGATATGTATAAGTTTGACAGGAATCATCAATATAGTTTTGGCGACTTCAATCAGCCGCCGGGAATGGAAATGAACAGCGAAAACAGATGGGTAAAAAAGCTGCTTTGGCATGGGACTTATCTGTACCAAACTCGATATTACGGCCCGTTCATCAATCATGCTCTCAATTGTCGCAATGAATCTCAACGGTATTGTGAGGGAGATTTTTCTTTTGTTATTGTCAGCCTTTCATGTTGGGGGGACGAATCCATCATTGATTTGAGTGTGGGGATTGTTTAGCAGATGCTAAGGAACCACTGATTAAATCACGCCCTATGGGCTTGGCGCTCATCTTGCTTGCTTTTTTTGTCAAATTGCACTCAAATCGTTTGAAATACGCCCGAAGGAAGTTCCTTTGGGGTACGTCAGTATTCCTGTTCGATTTTCGTACAATTTGCCTAAAAAAATTCTACGCAATATGAACGCCAGATTTAATCAGCGCTTCCCTAAATAAAAATTAAAAGCTCTAATATCTTACCAAAGTTCTTCTTTGCGTAGGCATATGGTTAATAATAAAGTCCATTACTGCACTAACATTCCAACCGTATTCTGCGGAATAATAAACAGTCTTTAAAATACTCACCCCGGTTGCTTCCCTAACTCTTTTCTGAACCGAAAGCGCTTGCTGTTCCAGAAAAGAAATTAACTGCGAATCCGGGGTATTTGTGTTATAATTCCAGTGCCTGCCTTTCATTGCCATATCGGCTTGATTAATCACTACAAGCAGTCTATCCCTTTGAATATTTGGAACAATTACCTCGTTTTTTTGATTTTAAGACGAAACCGTCCTATCTCACGAAACGCAGCATCAAGCGCCTCTGCCTTTGGATAACCGTATGCCCCCGTAGCCATCAGCGGAAAGGCTATGCTTTTGCATTTAAGCTGAACCGCAAGCGCAAGTGCCGTTCTGCAGCACGAACGCAGAATATCCCACTCGCCGTGCGCACCGTCCTCCCAGAAGGTGCCTACGCAATGAATAACGTACTTCGCCGGGAAATCAAACGCGGAAGTATACGATGATTGACCGGGTTTGATCTCACCGATCTTTTCTCTCTCCGCAAGCAGCTTTTCCTTTCCCGCCGCCTCGTACACGGCACTGTCAGTGCCGCTGCCGATGACAGGTTTAGGGTTCGCCGTATTTACGACAGCGTCCGCCTCGACCTTCGTAATGTCGTGTCTGATAATGTGAAATGGCATTTTGTCACCGCCTTTGTCTTATACAAATACTCCATTTGTGTTTACCTAATCAAATCGCACTTCGACTCAATTAAAAACCAGCTCTTCCCCACTGACATCTATACCCTCAGGCTGCAAATACGACGGTGCGGGTATGATCATATCGTTGTTTCCTTCACGATAAACCGATTCCGGGCAGATCTTATACTCGTGCTTTGCGAGCACTATCCCGATATCCGTCACGACAAGCTTCTTGATATGCGAAGCGGCATTTTTCGCAACAAGCCCACGCTTCACATAGCCTATTGTGACCGTGATATCGGAAATTACAGCTGTTTCCGCTTCTCCTGTATCGCCGTTCATTCCGCTGTTGATATCTACGCTGACAACATACGCACCACAGGCGTTTATTTCCCGAACAGCACCAAGCCACGGTTCACGCAGACTTCCCTGAAAGCCCGTTCCGAGCAGGCAGTCAACTATTATATCGGCGTTTTTAAACGCGCCTGCGGTATACGGCTCTTTAGGCACACCGAGAGTTTCCGCTTTGTCTGCGAAAAATGCGCTGTCTTCTGTCAGCTTTTCGCTAAGATTGACAATGCGGCAAGGGATATTATCATTAGCCAGAATACACGCAAGAGCATAACCGTCCCCACCATTGTTGCCGCCTCCGACAGCTATTGCAATATCACCGTTCCACCGTACAGCACGGTAAACGCCCAATGCGGCTCTGTACATAAGCGTTCTCCCGGAAACATATCGCTCTATCGTCAGACGGTCGCTTTCACGCATATTTTCAACTGATATACAATCAACATATGTTTTCATTCGTTTGCTCCCCCTTTGGTTATTCTCCGCATTCATTCTGATATCGTAAAACACCCGAAAAGTCTTCGGCTCGTTTTCGATATTCCGTCCTATTTTTTTGAGAGTTCTTTTTCCTACTCTGCGGTCAAGCACGGCAAAGATACGCACAAGAATATTCTCGCTTGCAAGGCTTTTATCAATGCTCTGATTATCGAATTCGTTAAATGCCTCATAGAAGCACCTCTGATCGAACATACCGAGCTTTACGGCTGTGTCGTCCATGAACGGCATTTCATTTTTGAGCCGCATTTCAAGCTTTTCGTCATGCGGCAGCAGGTGTGCCTTGACCCACTGATTGTAGTACCCGCCGGAGATAATCTCCTGTTTGTCAAGCAGAATCGCCGCTCTGCCCTCATGATCGGGGCAGTAGGTGTACGAGGTGCAGAAATATCTGATGTGCCCTCGAAGACTTTCGGCTAAATATTCGTTTTCAAGCTTATGCCTGATCTTCGTCCATGTGTGCATTGTGTAACTCCAATCTGTCGTTTTTCACTCATTTTCTTTTCAACCCGTTCAGCCTGATATCGTCAAGCTCCTGTGCCGTCAAGCAGCCCGACTGATACAATCTCAGATACTCCTTTGACACATCGGAATCAAAGATCAATACATCATCGGAGTTGATCGTAACATCAACTCCCTTTCGGTATAGCTGCGCTATCGGGTGGTGCGACATATCGGGAACACGCCTGAGCAGGACATTACTTGTAGGAGTGATATTCAGTCTGATGTTGTTTTCTGCGAGGAATTCAATTACGCTTTCATCTTTCACTGCGGCGATACCGTGCTGTACTTCATCGAGGTGCAGCGCATTGACAGCGGTAACAATATCCTGTGGTGTTCCCCATTCGCCTACATGCGCTTTCAGCACCAACCCGTTTTCGGCAGCCTTTTCGTAGATCGGAATAAAGTTTTCAATAGGCTGAGCAAGCTCGTCACCGTACAGATCGATGGAATAAAATTCTTCGTGTCCCCAAAAGCGATTAAGGCACTTCTCCAAATAATCTATCGGACAATGCCGAGATAAACCGATCTGCAAACGCAGCTTGATCTCTGGGGCGATACGCTCGTTAGCCTCACCGAAAACAAAGATCAACTCATTAATATCATTATGGAAAAACTCGCCAAGACCCCACACATCTTC
>CACYDY010000160.1 GCA_902773245.1 uncultured Ruminococcus sp. | reverse complement strand
TTTATATCTTTCGCCAAGTTCGTCAGCCTCGCCGATCGCTGCGACCTCGTACTTTTTCTTCATCTTGAGCTTTGGCTTGATCTTGTGATTTTTGGCGGAAATTATCATGTAAGATATATAAAGTGCGATCGAAACGACTGTGATTATGATACCGATATTCAGTCCCGGTGTTTTGTAGGTAAACTCAATATCGCTCATCTGTCCTCCCGGAACTCTGACAGCCATAAAGCCTACGTCGACTTCTTCGATGTCCACAGCTTCTCCGTTGACCTTTGCGCTCCAGCCGTTTTCAAAAGGTACGCTGAAAAATACAAGCTTGTCGCTGCCCTGGGGTGTGGTGATCCTGGCTTTGAAAGAACCGTTGCCGTACTCAAATTTTGAGCAGGTGTTTTCTTTTAGCTTTGCACAGTCGGCTGCGAATGTATCTGCGTCATATGTCAGTGTGCTTGTGTCTTTGAGGTGGGTCATAAGTCCGCCGTACTTTTCGGCTTGCTCGTCGCTGAGAACCATAGCCTTCAAAAGAAGCAGATGACGATTTTCCTCGGTGCATTCGTCGTACTGATCACGGGTTATATATTCGTCGAAATAGAATCCGTAAGGAAGATAATTCTTATTCTCAAAGATGTTAAAACCATTCTGTTTTCCGACAAATTTATATCCGGGCATTCTTGTCTGTCCGTCGGAGTTCTGGAAATCACTGCTGTCAAAGCTGTAGTCAAAAACATATTTTACCGACAGCAGGCTTCTTATTCCGTAATACTGAGTTTCGGGCCGCGAAGCTACATCTCTTGTCACTCCGACAGTCGGATAAAACTCATAAACCGAACCGGGAACGATACTGTGAAATGCCTGAATGGTAGGGATCTGCCAGAACATACCGATGTTGTCCATGGTATCGAAGAAATCCGAGCGAACGTTTGTAAGATCCTCGCCGAGATCGATCTCCTCCTCCTGATGAAGAACATGGGGAATTATAAACTCTTTGACGTCATAGCTGTGAGTTTTGCCAAGACCGATAATATACGCCGAGTACAAAACTATTATCACGCCCAAGCAGGCAACAGCCTTTGGATAGAATGTCTTTTTGTTCTTTTTGAGCGAACGCACGAGAAGCGTTGTCACAGCTATTGAAAGCATGGCGATCGACGTGTAGATCCAGAATCTGTCCTGATACTCCTCAAGACCGACCGTATCAAGAATATTATTTGCGCCGTCGTCCTCGGTGTTTCCGTTTGGCATAAGTCCGATGGCGAACGTTACAAAGGTAGTAATAACCATCGTTGTGTTAATAGCCTTGTGCCAGTCGGTGCGTGAATTTTCGATCGCAAGCACGGTGGCAAGGCTCATCATGAGAGTCAGCATATAGAACCATCTTGCGTAATAGGTCATTACGAACATCTGAAAAATAGCGTTCATAATTGGTATCATGGTGCTGATGAGCAAAAACGGAAGCAGCTTTTTGAGCCAATTTTTGTGTCCCGAATTAAGGAATGCGATAACGCCCGTCATACCGAAGAGCGGAAGCCATGCCGCTACGGACGCCCATTTTGAATTTGAGTCGGGCGTAAAATTCGGACGTGCCGGAATATCGGGCGGGAAGAAGAACGAAGTGAAAATGTGCATATATCTTTGCACAGAGTTATAGAGCAAAGCATCGTAACCCACAGGGAAATCGTTAAGTCTCGGGTTTTGAGTTACATACAGAACCGTAGGCACCAAGAGAACTGCGGTTGCCGTAAATCCGATCAGAACCTCAAACGCAAGCGGCAGGAACTCTTTCAGGTTGAGCTTCCACGAGCCGATGTACGTTTTAAGAAACCAATAAATTATTACGAAAGAAACCATACCCACAAAGAAGTAATAGTTCATAATACAGGCAGCGAAAACCGCAATTGCAACGACTCCTCGTCTTTTTCGGTACATATACTCGTCAATAGCCGCAAGAAGCAGCGGGAAGACAACGATCGCCTCGTGAAAATGATTAAAAAACACATTATAGACGGAGAAACCCGAAAATGCATACATCAGACCGCCGATAACGGCATTGTGTTTGTGTCGGGTGTAGCGTTTCAGGTAAATATAACCCGTCAGGGACGCACAAGCGAATTTCAGGATCAGCAGCGGCCCCATAAGGCGCGGTACCATTTCACTCGGGAAAGGCAGCGTTAGCCAAAAGAACGGACTGCCCAAAAGATAGAACGTGTACGAACCGATCAGACTCGAACCGAGATCGGTGGTATAAGACCACTGCCACTGACCGTTTCTGACCGCATCATGAACCATTTGATAAAACGGAACCTGCTGAACGTTAAAATCTCCGTAATATAAAAAATAGCCGTTATCACGAACTATATACGGAATAAAGAATGCGGCTGAGAAAAACAAACCGAGCAGAAAGGCTTTATACCAACAGTGCTGCTTTTTGGGTGAATGATCTAATCTTTTCCCCATTCAATCAAACCTCCATATTCAATTTTAATGCCGATACAAAAAGTATTGGCTGTACCGTTTTTCAAAAAACAGTATCAAACAAAAATTATTATAACATATTTTAAAAGTAATTTCATCTTATTTGGAAAAAATTAACTACAGAAAAAATGCGGATTTTTCAATTTTTTTTGAGTAATAGTGTCAACAAAAGGATATGCGGCGTTTTGAGCTTGCGCAGCCGTTTTAAAGCGGCAAGGTTTTGTTTGTGGTCAGGGCTGATGAATTTTTGCCGTGAAACAGGCAATACTTATTACACAAACAAAATTCAGGAACAAATCGGAGGGATCTTTTTGCAATACAATAAGGTTGAGATCTGCGGAGTGAACACCTCGAAAATAAAAGTTCTCAAAGAAGAAGAGAAACGCAGGCTTTTGAAAATAATGAAAACCGGAACGGATTCGCAGCGTGCCGAGGCTCGTGAGGAGCTGATAAACGGAAATCTCAGGCTTGTTCTGAGCGTTATTCAAAAATTCAGCAACCGAGGGGAGAACCCCGACGATCTTTTTCAGGTGGGGTGCATCGGGCTTATCAAAGCTATCGACAATTTTGACGATTCTCTCGATGTGAAATTCTCCACCTACGGCGTTCCAATGATAATAGGAGAAATCAGGCGGTATTTGCGTGACAGCAACTATATCAGAGTCAGCCGAAGTATTCGTGACACTGCATACAAGGCAATGCAGGCCAAGGAGCAGCTTCAGAACGAGCTTGACCGTGAGCCGACCGTAGAGGAAATTGCAAAAAGGCTTGATCTGCCAAAAGAGAGCGTGGTTCTTGCGCTTGAAGCGATCGTAGAGCCTGTATCGCTTTATGAGCCTGTTTTTTCGGACGGCAGCGACACCGTTTACGTCATGGATCAGATCAGCGACAAAAACAACGACATGAATTGGCTTGAAGAGCTTTCGATCAAAGAAGCTATCAACAATCTGTCCGAAAGGGAAAAGAAAATTCTGTCACTGAGGTTTTACGTCGGAAAAACTCAGATGGAAGTCGCAAAGGAGATCGGTATATCTCAGGCGCAGGTCAGCAGAATTGAAAAGGGAGCTTTGCAGCAGATAAAGAAAAGCTGCAGGTAATTTCAGGTCACAAAAT
This sequence comes from uncultured Ruminococcus sp., assembly GCA_902773245.1. Taxonomy (GTDB): domain Bacteria; phylum Bacillota; class Clostridia; order Oscillospirales; family Acutalibacteraceae; genus RUG592. Next base: position 1,210 of record CACYDY010000160.1, on the reverse strand, counting down.
CACACTCGGCGGTGATAAATTTTTGCTGCCTGCGGTACTTGCTTCCTTGAATAATGCCCCGCTCGTCAAAGGTTTTGTTCATGTAATTGAGAACGTTCTTTTTGTTAGCGCTCCAAAACGGAGCGATGAGAAGCCGTTTGGCACCGTCGCCTGTCAGTCGGTGTATGACGATGTTTTCGGGGATTATTTCAAGGCAGCTGCAAACCAGATCGGCGTAGCTTGCCAAAGAGAGAACTTCAAATAGTCCTTTTTGATAGTCGTCTGCCAGATCGGTGTTTTTCAGAACGTGCAGAAGCTGCAGCTTTATGCCGTCTATGCCGCTTGAGCAAACGTATTCGACGGTTTGGAGGATCATGTCTTTGGTTTCAAAGGGCAGACCGAGGATCACATGAACCACCGTGTTGATGTTTAGTGATTTCAGATTTTTTACGGCAGTGTCATAAACCGAAAGATCGTAACCACGTCTGATGTATTCGGCGGTTTTCGGGTGAATGGTTTGAAGTCCGAGTTCGACGAATATCGGTTTTATGCTGTTTAGTCGGGCGAGAAGCTCAAGAACATCTTCTCCGAGGCAGTCAGGTCGGGTTGCGATCGAAATTGCGGCTATGTCGGGGTTTTGAATTGCTTGTGTAAAAAATTTTTTTAGATAGTCAACGGGGGCATAGGTGTTTGTAAAAGCTTGAAAATAAGCTATATATTTGCCGTTTTTAATTTTCTTTTCCACTGCTTTTTTAGCTGCTTCGATTTGAGAGTTTATGTCAAGCTTCGGACTTTGAGCAAATTCGCCCGAACCGCCTGCGCTGCAGAATATACACCCTCGGCTGTCCAGCGTTCCGTCCCGGTTCGGGCAGGTGAAGCCGCCGTTGAGAGAAAGCTTGTAGACCTTGCAGCCGAATTTTTCTTTCAGAAACTGATTAAAGGAGTAGTAATGTCCGTTTGTAAAAGTTTTCATAGAATTGCCCTTTCAATAAAAAAAGCCCGATTTATTGTCGGGTGGAAGAATAAATTAAGTATGCGGCAGTAAATTATAGTAAACGACATAAATTTTAACCTAAATACTGTTTTTATTGTGAAGTGTATTTTTAAAGTGGAATTTTATTCCCGAAAGCGATCAGTATTCCGGAATTATAGTAAACGACATTAATTTTTGCCCAATCAGAGTTTTTATAAACCCTAACTTCGTTTTTAAGGGACGCTTTCTGCCAAAGCG
>CACYDY010000159.1 GCA_902773245.1 uncultured Ruminococcus sp. | reverse complement strand
GCCTTCGGCGACCAAAGGCGCTTCCTTTGGAAACCGCAAGCCTTTGAAAAGGCCCCTGCGAAACTTTAATAAGCTTCGCATCGCTAATAATTTAGGCAATTTCAAATGTCGTTTACTATAACAAATTCTTAACTCATTCAAAAACCCTGAGGTATCTCAAATACGCTATTGACATTTTGCAGCAAAATGTTATATAATAATTTTAGTTGTTCGTGTTAATTTGTAGCGATTTTAATATCTCCCTCTTTGGGATTTTTTAACATAGGCAATTATTAGCATATCACTTAAATAAGGAGTAAGTAAATTTATGGATAACAAAACCATTTACTATCGTCCGCTTCCACCAAAACCGGCTACCTTGCTGATAATCGAAAGAGGCAAGCAGCTTCGCATAGTTTCTTTATCGGGCAGTATGAGTATCGGACGTGAATCACCGGTCGTTTATAATGATATTACACTTAAATCGGGAATAGTTTCCAAAAATCACGGTGAATTTATTTATGAAGATTCCGACGGTTCATATTATTACAGAGATAATAACAGCTTGAACGGCACATTTTACAACGGATACAAGCTCGAAAGACTCAATGACAGAGGTTCCCGCGCAGTGAAGCTGTCCGACGGGGATATTTTGAGAATCGACTGTGACAATCTGATCAACCCTCGTTCCGATGCCGTGGTTTTAGTATTCAGTACAAAATTTGCAATAGGTGAGGCTTGGCACAGATATGATCTTCTTGATAAAAGCAGTGTCAAAATAGGAAGAAATTGTGCTGACGGAATTGCGCTCACAGATTTTATGGCGTCAAGAAATCATGCGCAGCTTAATCGGATCAACGGAAATTGGTATATTTCTGACTGCGGAAGCGTAAATGGTTTGGCTGTCAATAAAAATATTATTGACGGTCAGTATATGTTGAATATATTTGATGTAATAAACATCGCTAACACAACGCTGATATTCCTTGGCAGCGAGATAATCTACAATGAAGTAAGCATGAATGTGGAAAAACACGATTATGCAAATCGCTCGGTTGTTATGGGAGTTAATATCGCCGATGTTCGCGCAAGCAGAGGATTCTCAAAGAAAACCTTGCTCAATAACATCAACCTGGATATCGAATCCGGTGACTTTGTGCTTATTCTTGGCGGCTCCGGCGCAGGTAAAACAACCTTTATCAGAAGTATTATGGGCGATAATAAGCCCGGAGTTTCCGTTACCGGACAGGTTATGTTCGATAATATGGATCTGTACAAAAACTTCAAAATGCTCAAACATAAAATAGGATTCGTTCCTCAGTTCCCGACAACGAGAGATAACGATACTGTTTACAACACTATCTGCGACGCTGCCGAGATCAAGCTTGCGGGCGAATACTCAAAAGCTGAAATTAAACAGCGTGTCGATCATATAATAGAAAAAATGATGCTGACAAAGCTTACAAACAGTTTGCTCAGAGAACTCAGCGGCGGACAGAGAAAACGTCTTGAGGTTGCTTTGCAGGCTATCGGCGATCAGAAGGTCTTTATTCTTGACGAGCCTGATTCGGGCATGGACGTTGCTACCCGTGTGGATCTGATGGTCAACCTGAAAAACTGTACCGATAAAGGCGACGTTGTAATGGTTATTTCTCACGCTCCCGATGACGCGGCCCATCTGTTCACCAAGGTTATCGTTTTGGCAAAAAGTCCGAGAGATGATGTGGGTCGCCTGGCTTTCTACGGTGACGTTCAGAATGCGTACTCGTTCTTTGGTGTCAACACTCTCGGCGATATAGTTAAGATAATTAACGCTGAGGGCGGTCAGGGCAGAGTAGATGAATATATTGACAAATTTGAGATGACAAGGAGAGGTTAAAGTGCATAAAACATCAAGATTAAAACAAATGACAGTTTATGTTAAAAAGAACGCTCGTTTGTTTATGAATCAAAAGGATTGGAAATTTATTATTATAGCGGCTGTTATTTCTCTGCTTGTCTGCGCTATTGTGGGAAAAAATATGTTTGGTGAGGACGGAACGTACGAATCCGCAAAATCAGGCTTTTTTGCTATCATTTCGGCGGCTATCTGGATCGGTATTTTCAACTCGATACAGAGAGTTTGCAAGGAGCATGAAACTATCAGAAGCGAGTACAGATCGGGTCTGCATATCAGTTCGTATGTTTTCTCACACGTTGTGTTTGATTTTGCGCTTTGCTTTGTTCAGGCCTTGATTTTGGTCATAATCTGCAATATTTTTATTGAATTTCCCGAGGACGGCATTATTTTCGGTAACTCACTGATCGAATATTTTATCTCGCTGTTTTTGATAATTTGGGGTTCCGATATTATGGGACTGATGGTTTCATCTGTAGCAAGCACGCCAAACGTTGCTATGACAGCAATGCCGTTCGTTTTGATTTTGCAGCTTGTAATGAGCGGCGTTCTTTTCGAGCTTGAAGGTGTTTGGGAAAAGGTCGCAAATATTACCTACAGCAAATGGGGTATGTCGGCTCTCGGCAGTATCGGAGATCTCAACAGCGATGATCTGCCGCTTAAAATGAGCAAAATATTCCCCCAGGTAGTCAGACTCGAATCAGAGGCAGCGTATGAAGCAACATCATCTAACCTTTTGTCGGCATGGGGTTATATTTGCTTGATAGGGTTGTCGTGTATTATCATCAGTATTGTAAGTCTAAAAATTCGTAACAGAGATTCATAAGAGGTAGAAAATGGACAATCTTTTGAAATATCTAAAAAAACCGGAAGAATCGGATCAAGCCGGTGCTGAGAATAAAGAAATATTGACTGCCAAAATTTCTGTTTCTTCAAATGTCGGTTTTGTCAGAGATCATAACGAAGATAACTATTATGCCGACGAGCTTGGGATCAGAACGGAAGAAAACGAAAAGCTCAGCGGAGAGCTTAAGCTTGACAAAAGAAGAATTTTTGCAGTGTGCGATGGAATGGGCGGCGAGGATTACGGTGAGGTGGCTTCGCTGCTTTCTGTAAAGGTTCTTTCTCTTTACGAAGATAAGATCCGTGATGTTCCTCAGTCTGAGATGAATGAAACGATAAATCGTTACGCTGCCGCCGCAAATAATGAAATTTGCGAAATGGTTCGTCAGCGACACGCTCATGCAAGCGGAAGCACTCTTGCTATGGTTTGTATCGATAACAACGAGGCGAGTGTTTATAATATTGGTGACAGCAGAGTCTATATAATGAAAAATAATGTTTTGACACAGGTTACCGAAGATCAGACGCTTGCACTGAAAAAGCTTCGTGCAAATATTTATACGGAAGAAGAAGCCAAAAACAGTCCCGACGCTCACACGATCACGTCTTTTTTGGGTGTGGACAACAGAGGTATCGGCCCGAAGGCGATCCCCTCGGGTACATTTGCCACCGAGAGCATGACATTTATGATTTGCAGCGACGGATTGACTGATATGTGCGAAGACGATGAAATTCTGGATATCCTTGTGCATGAGCTTGATGATCCCGCAGAAGCATTGGTAGAGAGAGCTCTTGAACACGGCGGTGTTGACAACACCACTTGCGTTGTGATCAGGATCTGAATCAGGGGTTGTTAATAATGAACAATAATGATGTTATAAATGAAATACTCAGTCAGATCAAGCAGCCTCTTTGGGAAAACTGGTATATCAAGCAAAAAATCGGTTCGGGCGCATTTAGCGCGGTATTTAAAGTTGAAGCAAAAAGAACTTCAAGAAGAACAAGCGTATCCGCTTTGAAGATCGAGCCGATAACTTCCGACGACAAGCCCTTTATTAATGAAGAGAGAAAAAGAAATTATATCGAAAACAAACGAAGGTCTGCCGAATCCGAAGCAGAGATCATGTATAGCTTGAGAAAATGTCCGAATATCGTTTCCTATGAAGAAGAAGATATTCGTGAGTTGTATATTAACGGTGTTTT
>CACYDY010000158.1 GCA_902773245.1 uncultured Ruminococcus sp. | reverse complement strand
CGCCGTGCTCGCCTGCCGTCCTCGGATCGCTGCGCTGGCGCAAGCGCCGTGCTCGCGCAACACTGTATGCGGACTTCAACGCTTAGCCACCCAGATGTTTATTCCTATCAATTTATCTTCTCTTAGATCGACTTCCATTTTCGTGTTCTCGTTTTAGCTCATTCTAACTCCTAATTCCTAATTCCTCATTCCACAATGAGCAGGCACCTGTTTATCTGGGCGGAAAAGTCATCTCGAACTAAAATAGCTCAGCCGCTAAGCGCTTGGCGCGGCGGCGGGCGAAGAAAGTGTGTCCATCGGAGAAGGTAGCGAACGCAAGCGAGCGGCTACGCGAATTGTTCCGCCGCGACCACGCGGCCGCTGGTAAGGGGATTGACTAATGTTTGGGATGGATTTATAATAGAGAGCGTAACGGGTTGCCGTTATCATTATTTAATAAGGAGTTAATATTATGAAGAATTATAACATTACATTGCTCAGAGGAGATGGAATCGGTCCTGAGATCGTAAATGAAGCAGTAAAGGTTCTTGATGTAACAGCAGAGAAGTATGGCTTCAAAGTAAACTATACAGATGCTTTGCTCGGCGGCTGTGCTATTGACGAAACTGGCGTACCGCTTCCTCAGGAAACAATAGACAAGTGTAAAGCAAGTGACAGTGTTCTTCTCGGAGCTGTCGGCGGTCCGAAGTGGGATACACTGCCTGGTAAGAACAGACCCGAGGCTGGTCTGCTCGGAATCCGTGGAGCACTCGGACTTTTTGCAAATCTTCGTCCGGCAGTAATCTTTGAACCGCTCAAGGATGCTTCTCCGCTGAGAGCGGATATAGTCGGCGGTGCACTTGATATTATGATAGTCCGTGAGCTTACAGGAGGAATATATTTCGGCGAAAGAGGAACGCTTGTAGAAAACGGTATGGAAGCAGCCTATGATACAGAAAAATATTCTGTAGCCGAGATTGAAAGAATCGGTAGAGTAGCATTTGATATGGCAATGAAAAGAAATAAGAAGCTTACAAGCGTTGATAAGGCAAACGTTCTTGATTCATCACGTCTCTGGAGAAAGACAATGATACGCCTTTCTGAGGAATATCCCGAGGTTGAACTTAATCACCTTTATGTAGACAACTGCGCAATGCAGCTTGTACGTGATCCGAAACAGTTTGATGTTATCGTGACCTCAAACATCTTTGGCGACATTCTTTCAGATGAAGCATCTCAGATCAGCGGTTCGATCGGTATGCTCGCGTCAGCAAGCCTTAACAGTACAAAACTCGGTCTCTATGAGCCTATTCACGGAAGTGCACCAGATATTGCCGGAAAAGGCATCGCAAATCCGCTTGCAACAATTCTTTCAGTAGCAATGATGCTTCGCTATTCTCTTGATGAGCCTGCCGCTGCTGATGCAATTGAAAGAGCTGTTTCAGAAGTACTTGATACAACAAGAACACCTGATATCTATACCGAAGGTACCCGTAAAGTGTCAACAAGTGAGATGGGTGATGCTGTCTGCGCCCTTATTCGTTGATTCATAATAATTTTTTAGCCGATCGGAGTTCAGAACCCTCCGATCGGCTTATTTTTTGATTTTAGTCATAACAAACGAATATTTTAATTAAAATTCGTCGTAATGCTGATATACAATAAATCTGCCGTCATAATGCTGAATTTGGATATTATTATTCCAGAAGAATTATATTTTGCCTTTGTGAGCTTATAATATGCTCATTGTTCATTTTTCGGATCTCTCTCATCATTGCACTCCGGTCTGCAGCAATATAATCGGCAACATCACTGAGCGGTATCGGAAGTGTAAATTCTTTCTGACCTGTTTTAAAGCTGTAATGTCGAAAAAGAGCCATCAGCTTGCCGCGAATGCTTCTTTGCAGCAGGATATCTGTGTGGAATCTTGCACGGTCAAGCGGTTCGGTCATGAGATATTCCGCCGCTGAGATTATCAGCCTGTCATTTTGCGTAGGATAATCTAATATCCTGCTTCTTGAGAAAAACAGGATTGATGCTTTGGATTTTGCTGTTACAAAATATAGTGATACATTTGAGTTTCTGGGCAGAAGATTGCTGACAATATCACCCGGTGCAAAAAACTCAATCAGACTGCTGTCTCCGTTATCTTCGACGCTCTGAAGATATGCCGTACCCTCAAGCATTATTCCTAGTTCATCCCTGTCGGAACTG
>CACYDY010000157.1 GCA_902773245.1 uncultured Ruminococcus sp. | reverse complement strand
TTGGGGGTATGGGTGACGTCAATAAATGTTAAATAAAACCAACATCTTGGGTCGACAGGAATAAATCCTTAAGTTGTAGATAGTGGTCAATAAACCGCAAAGCGTTAAGAATTTTTAAATGAATATTAAAAAGTTAATAATAATTTATTGACGTGAAGCCGTTTTTGTAGTATTATAAAATCGTATTTATGCGTTTGACTCTCGAATTTTAAATGGAGAATGTGTTTTATGAAAATAATAATTGTTGGCTGCGGTAAGGTAGGCAGAACTATTGCGGAGCAGCTGAATAACGAAAAACATGATATCACTGTTATCGACAACAGAGAGTCTGTTATCACAAGACTGACCGACAAGCTTGATATAATGGGGATCGACGGCGACGGAGCGAGTCTTTCCAACCTGCACGACGCAGGAGTGTCAACTGCGGATCTTTTGATCGCCGTGACCGACGCCGACGAACTGAACCTGTATATATGCTTGCTTGCAAAATGCTGCGGAACAAAGAATACTATCGCACGAGTGAGGAAGCCTGTTTATCACAAGGATCTTCAGGAGAGCGCAGTCATGAAGAACGCCTTGGGGCTGTCGCTGATGATCAACCCCGAGCAGATCGCTGCGCTTGAGATCAGCAACCTCATACGTTTCCCCACAGCGATAGAGGTCGATACCTTCGCAAGAGGAAATGTACAGATATACACCTTTAAGCTTAACCCGGGATCATCTCTTGTGGGAAAGAAGGTTTCCGATCTTTCTTCGCTTAAAGGAACCGTAAGGATCTGCGATGTCGAAAGAGATGACAACGTTACGATACCGGGCGGTAATTTTGTGCTGTCACCCGGCGACAAGGTATCGATCATCTGCGAACCGAATAACGCAGCTAAATTTTTCAAAAAAATAACCGGCGAAAAGACCAAGTCAAAGGACGTTATGATCCTGGGCGGAAGCCGAACGGCGTATTATCTTGCGGATCTTCTTCTTCAAAACTCATTTGATGTAAAAATTATCGAAAAAGACCCGAAACGCTGCAATGAGCTTTCCGATCTGCTGCCTAACGCAATGATCATCTGCGGAGACGCAATGAATCAGGATCTTCTCAATGCGGAAAGGTTCGAAAAAATGAGTTCGATAGTTTCACTCATGGATCTTGACGAGGAGAACATCATGACCTCGCTTTATGCGCGTCAAAGATCAAAGGCGAAGTGCATTACAAAAATAGACAGGATAGTTTTTGACAATATTGTCGACACACTTCCGCTGGACAGCGTCGTTCGTCCGAGAGAACTGACGGCTGAGCATATTGTGAGATACGTTCGCGCCGTAAACAACTCCATGGGAAGCAACGTGGAAACACTGTATAAGCTTAACGACGGAAAGACCGAAGCCCTGGAGTTTAAAGTCAGCCGTGACAGCAGCGTTATTTCAAAACCGCTAAAATTACTGAAATTCAAATCAAATCTTCAGGTTGCGTGTATCACACGAAGAGGAAAAATTATCATTCCGAACGGCGACGATACTATTGAACCCGACGATACGGTTATTATTGTTACCACACATCACGGGCTTCAGGATCTTGACGATATTATTGTGTAATAATGTAACGGTTGGGGGATAGAAGTGAAAAAGAGTCTTATTGTTTATGTTTTGGGTTGGGTTCTCGCTGTGATAGGGGCAATGTTCGCTCTTCCGATGATAATTGCTTTTATCTATCATGAATCCGACTTTATGTATTTCGGTTTTCTTGCGGCTTGCTGCATGACATTTGGTCTGATAGCCACCAGGTTCAAGCCGAAAAATCCGCAGATGTACGCGCGCGAAGGCTTCATTGCCTGCGCTTTGACGTGGATATTGATGAGTATAGTAGGCTGTCTGCCGTTTTACATGAGCGGTCAGATACCCGATTTTACAAATGCGCTTTTCGAATCCGTTTCGGGATTTACAACAACGGGCGCAACCATACTCGGAACCGATCGTCAGATCGAGGATCTGAGCATGAGCATGCTGTTTTGGAGAAGCTTCACAAACTGGGCAGGCGGCATGGGAATACTTGTGTTTTTGCTTGCGGTAATAACTCCGCTCAGCGGTCAGTCGAATATGTATCTCATGAAAGCGGAAAGCCCGGGTCCGGTAGTTTCAAAGCTTATTCCGAAGCTCAAGGGCACGGCTGTGCTTCTTTATATAATCTACGGCGCGCTGACGCTTATTCAGTTTATATTGCTGCTGTGCGGCGGTCTTAATTGGTTCGAAGCGCTCACTGTATCGTTTTCCACGGCGGGAACGGGAGGACTTTCCGTGCGAAATGAGGGCATAATGGCTTATGAGGGACAGTATTACATTCAGGCTGTCATAACGGCGTTTATGTTTATTTTTGCGGTGAATTTTTCCGTTTATTATCTGATAATTGCGAAAAAGTTCAAACAGATCTTCAAAATAGAAGAGGTTCGCTGGTTTTACGGAATGTATATATTGGCAGTAATAATAATCGGAGTTGACTTGATGATCGAGGGAGATATGCCGTCGCAGCTTGACTTGTGGCACCACACTGCTTTTCAGGTGGCAACGTTTGCGTCGTCAACGGGTTTTGCAACTTATGATTTTGACAAATGGCCGGAGCTTTCAAAAACAGTCTTGATGACGGTAGCTTTTGTCGGCGCATGCGCAGGCAGTACGGGCGGCGGATTTAAGGTCAGCCGAATCATAATTCTGCTCAAAAATGCCCTCAAGGAGCTTAAAACCATACTGCACCCGAAGTCTGTAAAAACTATCAAAATAGACGGAAAAACCGTCAAAGATGAAACAATACGTTCGGTAAGCGTTTATTTGTCGATTTTTGTTACAATATATCTTCTTTCCGTTCTTCTTGTTTCGATCAACGGATTCGATTTTGAAACAAACTTCACTGCTGTTCTGGCTACGCTCAACAACATGGGTCCGGGACTTAATATTGTCGGTCCTACCGGGAATTTCTACGGATTTTCGAATTTATCGAAATATGTGTTAATGTTCGATATGCTCGCAGGCAGACTGGAGCTTTTGCCGCTGCTGTTCCTTTTTGATCCTTCCTGTTGGAAGTCTAAATAATTCTATCGGCGGCACAAATAATTAAAAACTATAAATGAGTAATTTTGACAATTGCATAAAAAGCTTGAAAGAGGACGATTAAAGTTTTTGCCCGGCTTTTTTCAAAAAGCCGGCGGTTTCCAAAGGCAGAGCCTTTGGCGGGCTTTTAAGGGCAGCGCCCTTAACGATATATTGCCATAGAAATAACGCACAGCGGAATTTCTTTAAAACCTTTGTGCGTTTTGACTATTGTTTTATATATTTGCACATTTATAGTAAAAAGAATTAAAACAAATAATTAACACCTTGCGGGGGAATACTCCTTGTGAGGTGTTTTTATGAATATACTGAAAAATGATACTGCATTATGTACAAAAAAAAGACTGTTCTTGCTTTTTATGCTTAATTTTTCCGATTGGATATGCACACTTTCTCTTCTTGCAACAGGTTATTTCGAGGAGGCAAATCCTTTGATGAAAAATGTTATTGCAAGTCCGCTGCTGGGCTTTGCCGTAAAGGTAGCGCTTCCGCTGAGCTGCATATTTTTTGCATTTACAAAAATCAAGACGGCTGACAATAAGCAGCTTTTGCTGTCAAATAATATCGCGCTTTTTGGAGTATCGGTGTATCTTCTGTTAAATTTGTATCATATTGTATGCTTTTGTATGCTTTATATAATTCAAAATTGAGGTTTAAATATGGCTGTTTTAACTGTTAGCAATCTTTCCAAAAAGTTTGTGGAAAGAACGCTGTTTGAAAATATCTCTTTTCATCTGGAAAAGGGCGACAAGGTAGGTCTGAT
>CACYDY010000156.1 GCA_902773245.1 uncultured Ruminococcus sp. | reverse complement strand
TAGGCTGACAAATAAAATTACACAAAAAGCGCTTAAATTAACAAATAAATATATACTATAAATGAGCAATTTTAAAAATTACACAAAAAGCGTTTGAAAGAGGACAATTAAAGTTTTTGCCCAGTTTTTTTCAAAAGGCGCCCCGCAGGAAGTGCCTTGGGGTACTGGCGGTTTCCAAAGGCAGCGCCTTTGGCGGGCTTTTAAGGGCAGCGCCCTTAACGATATATTGCTCCAAAAAATGCCGCTGAGCAGCATTTTTATAAAACCTTTGTGCATTTTGACTATTATTTAATAGATTTGCTCATTTATAGTATATATACAAATAATGCTGATGACGTTTATACACAAAAAAATAAAAAATCTATTAGAATAAATCTAAACATTCGATATGACAAAAATACTTGAAAATATATCTTAACATATGCTATCATAGAAGATGGTTTTTATCATTATAAACAAGGGGATAATTACTAAATTTAAGAAAGAGGTAGTATTATGATAAAAAAATGCAAGAAAATCTTTTCAGTTGTTTTGTCGGCTGTTTTGATAATATCTTTTTTTACCGCCTGCAGTGACAGCTCGGGGACTACAAATTCCGCAGCCGGTCAAAGCGCTGTAGTTGTACAAAACAACGGACAGGTCTATAATCCCTTGGGCAGCGAAGCAAAGAACGGCACGATCAAATTGAAGGTATGGGGACCCGATGCGGCGCAGGAGCTTTTGCGAAAGCAGTGTGACGAGTTCTCGAAGAGCATGAGCGAATACGCAAAGATAGAGATCGAATTGGTGCCGCAGGGTGAAGCAGATCCCGCTGCGCAATTACTGAATGATTCTACGGTTGCGGCTGACGTTTTCGGATTTGCCTGCGACAGCATTGACAAGCTTGTCAGCGCAGGAGCCTTGATGGAGGTCGCCGGTCGGGATCTGGATTTTGTTGTAGAAGAAAACAGCCCGGATTCTGTTCTTGCAGCAACTGTTGACGGAAAAGTTTACGGTTACCCGGAAACGGGAGATAACAGCTATTGCTTGGTTTACAACAAAAAAGTTGTAAGTGATGAGCAGGCAAAAACGCTTGAGGGAGTATTGAAAGCCTGCAAAGCGCAAAACAAGAAGTTTGTCATGGACGCAGGCGACGGATTTTATTCTTGTTTGTTTATGTTTACGGGCGGATTGAAAACGGAAGGCTTGGAGCAGGACGGTACAACACAGAAATTTTCAAGCTACAGCATGCGTACCGTTACAAAAACATTAATGGCATTTCGTTCACTTTTTGAGGAATACAAAGATGTGTTCGTAAACGGAGAATCTACAAAGGTCGTTGACGGTTTTTTGTCCGATACCGTGGGAGCAGGCTTTGACGGTTCGTGGAATTTTTCCGCAGCCAAAGAGGTGCTCGGCACTGACGCAGGTTTTGCGGTGCTTCCTACTATTAATGTTGAAGGAACACCGACTCAGATCATTAATATGTTCGGTTACAAGCTGATCGGAGTAAATTCAAGCACAAAGTATCCGAATACATCGGCGGAGCTTGCAAAGTTTTTGACCAATGAGGACTGTCAGAAGGACAGAGCCGTTGATCTGAATTGGGGACCGTCAAACAAAAAGGTTGCAGAGAGTACCTTGATCAAGAGTGACGCTGCGCTTTCAGCCATTCTGAATCAGGCGTCGTATTCGGTTCCTCAGGTTGGAATTTCTGCGGGATTCTGGACGCCTGTGGCTACTTTGGGAGAGATTTTAGTTGATTTCAATCAGCCGCTTTCGGAGAAGGACTGCGAGGAGCTGGTGAGAAAAACTATATCCACCATCAGAGATGAATAAATAATTATCAATTATCAAAAAGGCTGTTAATATGTATTAGCAGCCTTTGACTTCTATAGGAAAAGATGTGACTGTAATGATACTTCAAACCGGAATGAGAACGGATATCCCTGCATTCTATTCAAAATGGTTTATTAACAGGATCAAAGAGGGATATGTGCTTGTGAGAAATCCATATGACCCGACTATGATAACAAAATATTCGCTTGAACCGAGTGCAGTGGATCTGATTGCGTTTTGTACAAAGAATCCATATCCCATGCTTGATAAAATGGATCATCTTAAAAATTACGGTCAGTATTGGTTTGTAACTATCACTCCGTATGAAAAGGAAATTGAACCAAAAGTTCCGCCAAAGGAAAAGGTTATGGAATACTTTAAGATACTTTCTGAAAAAATAGGTATTAATTCTGTTGGTTGGAGATACGATCCTATTATTGTAAACAGTAAATATACCGTGAAGCGTCATTTGAGCGATTTTGAATACATGGCAAAAACACTTTCGGGATATACTAAAACTTGTGTGATCAGCTTTCTTGACATTTACAAAAAAGTGGAAAAAAACTTTCCCGAGGGGCGAGAGGTCGACTATTGTGACAAGATGACAATAGGGCAGGAGTTTTATAAAATAGGAAAAAAATATGGGATTACAATAAAAGCTTGCGCCGAGGGCAATGAATTGTCAAAAACAGGAATTGACTGCAATGGCTGCATGACTGTCGAAACATATGAAAAAGCACTCGGCGAAAAGCTGGTATTGCCGAAAACTAAAAATCAGAGGAATAATATATGTTCGTGTTTTTTCGGAAATGATATCGGAATGTATGACAGCTGCGGACATATGTGCAGATATTGCTATGCAAACTCTAATTGGGACGCAGTCAGAAGAAATATGCAGTACCACGATCCCGATTCACCGCTTTTGATAGGCGCTGTTCAGCCTGAGGACAGAATTCGCAGCGCAGAACAAATCAGCTTTATAGACAGACAACTCACGCTGTTTTAATCAGTGGTTCCTTAATTATTATGCCAAAAACTTACTGGTCTTATTCATGACAAGACTGCATATTTCCCTAATATTTGCAAAC
>CACYDY010000155.1 GCA_902773245.1 uncultured Ruminococcus sp. | reverse complement strand
TAGTTTGTTTGATTTCGCTGAGGGAAATTTGTCGATCTTTTCCGTTTTGTTCCGTCAGCGACCAAAGGCTCTGCCTTTGGAAACCGCCAGTACCCCAAGGGCACTTCCTGCGGGCGCCTTTTGAAAAAAGCCGGGCAAAAACTTTAATTGTCCTCTTTCAAGCTGTTATCGTTGTAATATTATTATTAATAAAAAAACTTACAGCTTCATAAACCTGTTCTATCGACACTGCCTTTGCCGTACTCGGTTCAAGCTCTTCCTCGCTGCCAAAACCGTAAACACAACCCACCGTCGGAACATTATTTACCAATCCGACTTTAATATCGGACAGCCTGTCGCCTATAATTACATAATTATCATCGGGATGATCATTTTTTATAAATTCGAAAATTTTCTCCTTTGGCAGATTTTTGTAATCCTCGGCACAGTAATATCCGACAAACCACCTGTCAAGCTCAAAAAATCGGCGGTGGGCTTCGAGATAATCATGATGACAGTTCGACAGAATTACCATCGTGAAGCCCGAGTCCGCAAGCCTGTCGAGTAGCTTTTCGGCGTTGTCATAAAGCTTTGCGCCGCCCGAATACACCTGTCGTACCATTTCTGTTCCGATCTTGTGTGCGGTCGACTTTTTTATTTCTTCGGGCAGCTGCGGCATGAACTCGCTCCACATCTGTTCTGCAGTCATTCCGAGATATCGGGACATATACTCATCGGTGTAATAATGCGGTTGTGCAAAGCCTTGTTCGACAAGCTCGCCGTATGCCGTTCGGAAAGCACAGCCGTACAGGTGCGCAGTGTTGTGAAGAGTTCCGTCATAGTCAAACACTAATGTCATTGTCACATCTGACCCATCAGGTTGACCATTTCAATTGCTCCCAATGCGCAGTCGTAGCCCTTGTTTCCTGCTTTTGTTCCTGCTCGTTCGATAGCCTGTTCGATATTTTCCGTTGCTATGACTCCGAAAAGCACAGGAATGCCGCTGTTAAGACCAACCTGAGCAATACCCTTTGTCGTTTCGTTTACAACAAGCTCATAATGTGATGTAGAACCTCTTATTACAGCGCCGACGCAGATCACCGCATCATACTTTCCGCTCTCTGCCATTCTTTTAGCGACAACGGGAATTTCAAATGCGCCCGGAACCCACGCTGCGTCGATGTTTTTTTCGTCTACTCCGTGGCGGACAAGTCCGTCTACCGCACCTTCAAGAAGCTTTTCAACAATAAAGCTGTTAAATCTTGACGCTATTATTCCTACCTTCATGCCCTCGGGGGCTACTACCTTGCCTTCTAAAACATTTATGTTCATAATTATACTCCTTAATTGTCTTCAAATTTTATGTCATTAAAAATATGACCCATTCTGTCCTTTTTCGTTTTCAGATAAACCTTGTCATACTTGCCCGGTTCAATTTCTATCGGAACTCTCTCTTTTATTACAAAATCAAAACCGTCAAGTCCGTAAATTTTGCTCGGGTTGTTTGTAAGAAGCCTGAGCGATTTTACACCGAGATTCTGCAATATCTGAGCGCCGCTCCAATACTCCCTCAGATCGGGTGCAAAGCCGAGTTCTATATTGGCTTCAACGGTATCTCTTCCCTGCTCCTGAAGCTCATATGCGCGAAGCTTGTTGATAAGTCCGATTCCTCTGCCCTCTTGACGCATATAGAGTATGATTCCTCTGCCCTCGTCCCTGACTTTTTTCATCGCTGTGTGGAGCTGTTCGCCGCAGTCACAGCGAGCCGAGCCGAAAACATCGCCCGTCAGACACTCCGAATGCACACGGCAGAGAATATCTTCGCCGTTTCCTATTTCACCGCAGACCAACGCAACATGATGTTCGCCTGTTATGTCGTTAACAAAGCCGTATATTCTGAACTCTCCGTATTCGGTTGGCAGCTTTGCGCAAGCCATTTGCTGCATATGATTCTCATGACGTCTGAGATAATCCTGGAGATCTTTTATTGTTATAAAACAAAGATCGTACTTTTTTGCCATCTCGACAAGCTCGGGTGTTCTCATCATTGTTCCGTCATCACGCATTATCTCACAGCAAAGGCCGCATTCCTCCAGCCCGGCAAGACGGCAAAGATCAACGGTCGCTTCGGTGTGGCCGTTTCTGACCAAAACTCCGCCTTTGCGCGCAGTAAGCGGGAATACGTGACCGGGGCGGCGGAGCTGCTCGGGTTTTGTGTTTGGGTCGGCGCAAGCACGGCAGGTGAAGCCTCTTTCCGCTGCGGAGATACCTGTTGTTGTTTCAACGTGGTCGATAGATACGGTAAACGCCGTACTGTGGTTATCGGTATTTTCGGAAACCATCTGCGGCAGGTTGAGCCGCTTTGCGATCTCCTGTGACATAGGCGTACAGATCAGACCTCTTGCGTGGGTTGCCATAAAATTTACATTTTCGGTAGTTGCAAACTGTGCCGCACAGATGAGATCGCCCTCGTTTTCACGGTCGGGGTCATCGGTGCAAAGTATCAGTCTGCCTTGCCGCAAAGCTTCCAAAGCTTCGGGAATGGTGTTATATTTAAAACTCATGTTAACCTCCTTAAAGTGATTGTGTGTTATTGGTAATTGTCTTGCGAAGCTTATTAAAGTTTCGCTCAAGCCTTTTCAAAGGCTTGCGGGTGCGGGCAGAGCCCGCGAAAGTTTGGTTAAAGAAAAATTATATGAAGCGAAAGCAAAAAAGGCAAACATAAAAATAAAAAAATAAAAAATAAATAACAAGGTTAATCACCAAGCAGGCAAGAGCGCAGCGATTTGCCGTTCTGAGAGGAACAAAACTACCGATTCTCGTTATTTGTAAAGATAACATTTTCCTCAGATCAAATTTTTCTTATCATAAACTTTTGCCCTCTTGGAGCGTCACTTATTTTGCTGTTCGGCAAAAGTAGGCAAAAACGAAGTCAGGGGGCTTCTTAGGCTGCGTCCCCAAACCCTGCATAAATTGAATCTACTCTTAAGCTGCGGATAGTGATCGGGAATCATTAAAATCCGTATTCTTTCAGCAGTTCAAACGTCAGTTTACTGTCCTTCTTACTTGACTTGTCGGGTATGTTAAGTAATTTCTTTACATATTTGCCCACTATATCATTTTCAAGATTTACTCTGTCACCTGCTTTTTTGTCAAGCAGAGTTGTTTGACTGCCTGTGTGGGGGATTATCGACACAGAAAACTCTTCTGCTCCGGCTTTTGCAACAGTGAGGCTTATCCCGTCAATGGCGATCGAACCTTTTTCAACAATAAGCTCAGATATTTCTTTCTGCGTCTTGATCGTTACCCAAACGGCGTTAGACTCTCTTTTTTTGTCTGCAATAATTCCGACACCGTCGATATGCCCCGACACAATGTGTCCTCCGAATCTTCCGTCGGCTGCCATTGCACGCTCCAGATTTACATTATCACCAATTTTCAGAAATCCCAAATTTGACCTGCGAAACGTTTCCGGCATGACGTCGGCGGTGAATCCGTCGGAAAAAATGCTTGTCACCGTCAGACACACTCCGTTAACGGCTATGGAGTCGCCTATACGTGTGTTTTCGAGAACCTTCACCGCCCCGATCGTTATCACTCCGGAATTTGCCCCGGAAACCAGACCCTTTACCGTTCCGACTTCTTCGATAATTCCCGTGAACATCAGCAAAATCCCCTTTCAACGTCATATTCGATCAGAATGTCGCTGCCGATCATCGTAATTTTCGGGCTGCAGAGAAATGCCGCATTATCCGGAGAATCCGCTCCAAGCCCTTCTACAGGTGTTTTTGCGGTTTTGCCGCCGATGATTTTAGGCGCAATATATGCGTAGACCTTGTCGACGATCCCGCTTCGCAAAGCACTCTCGTTTATCTCGCCGCCGCCCTCGATGAGAACGCTTGAGATCTGCAGTTCTCCAAGTATATTCATCAGCCGGGACAAATCGGCATGACCCGACTTTTCTTCGACTGTCACAACCTTTGCGCCCATTTCTTCGATAAGCTTTTTCTTGTTCTCATCGGCATTCACACAGGCTATCAGTGTGGGATACTCATTTGCGGTTTTGATAATATTTGAATCGAGCGGTATCCTGAGATCGCTGTCGGCTATGACCCTCAGCGGCTGATGAGAATTTTCAATTCGGCAGTTCAACATCGGATCGTCAGCCAGAACAGTTCCTATTCCCGCAAGTATCGCACTGTACTCCCCTCTCAAAGCGTGAACGTGCTGTCTTGCGGCTTCGGAAGTTATCCATTTGGATTTTCCCGTATATGCGGCTATTTTTCCGTCCAGGCTCATAGCATATTTTATGGCGCAGTACGGTTTCTTAGTGGTTATGTATTTAAAAAAAACAGGATTTATTTCATCGCATTTGTCTCGCAAAAAGTCCTCGATAACTTCTATGCCATGTTCTCTGAGCATTTCTGCGCCTTTGCCCGACACAAGCGGATTAGGGTCACGGGAACCTATTATTACCCTGGCGATTTTGTTGTCTATTATCGCTTGGGTACACGGCGGTGTGCGTCCGAAATGACAGCACGGCTCCAGTGTTACATAAATATCGCCGCCCTCGCAGGATTCTTTCAGTGACGCAAAGGCATTTCGCTCGGCGTGCAGCTCTCCGCATTTTTTGTGATAGCCCTCTCCGATAATTTTTCCGTTTTTTACTATGACAGCTCCGACCATCGGATTCGGATTTGCAAAGCCTGCTCCTTTTCGCGCCAAGGATATCGCTCTTTCCATATATTTTTGATCTATTGTTTCCACACGGGTTCACTCCTTTCTTTGTTTTTAATTTTTTATCGGTTTATTTCATAATATCTCACTTCGCACTGTTCTTCGCAGCCGAATTTTTTCTGCATCATATAATTTCCGACATAAACCATGCCGCATTTTTCCATT
>CACYDY010000154.1 GCA_902773245.1 uncultured Ruminococcus sp. | reverse complement strand
TTGGTGACCCATCGGAGATTCGAACTCCGGACACCTTGATTAAAAGTCAAGTGCTCTGCCAACTGAGCTAATGGATCATATGGGGTGGATAGTCGGATTCGAACCGACGGTCTCCAGTGCCACAAACTGGCGCTTTAACCAACTAAGCTATACCCACCAAATATCTACGAGTCAAACCGCTTAAATATTATATCATGAACTTTTCTGTTTGTCAAGGCTTTTTTATATTTTTTTTAAACCTCTCATTCACAACTCAATCAAGCCGCTACTTAACTCAGCGATATTTATTATATCACACAGATATAATTATGTCAACACCTTTTTGAAATTTTTTCTAATTTTTTATTCCAAGGTTATTCCAATACTATAAATGAGCAAATTGAGAATGCTATAGATAACTTGCACAAAAATTTACTGCAAGTTTAGGGGACGCTTGGGGTATTTCGCCGTCTGCGGACGGCGAACAAAGGCTCTGCCTTCGGAAACCGCCCGCTTTTTGAAAAAACCGGGGCAAAAACTTTAATTGTCCTTTTTCAAGCTTTTTTTACGATTTTAGAAATTGCTCATTTATAGTACCAATAATAAAAAAACAACAAAAAACCATATGCTTCAAATACTTTCAGCGATTGAATAATAATCACCGTCCACATCTTAAAGCACATTTCCTGTAGATCCAAGCCGTTGATTCAACTGTACTGCATTGATGTCAACCATACCCCGAACCCCTGCGTTCAATCCTCATACTTGCTTAAGCTGTGTGTAGACAAAAGAATGCTTTAATCATCGCTCAAACTGCAAATCCTGACGGAAAAATCCGATTTCTCCGCAGTAAAAACTTCACTATATCTGCCGCAAAAGCTCTTCGTACATTTTTCGGCATTCTCTTTATTTTCAAAAATTCCGAACACTGCAGAACCGCTCCCCGACATCACAGCCCCCAAACAGCCGTCACATTTCAAAAGCTCGTTTTTTATTTTAACAACCTCGTCAATATTCAAAGTATCTTCAAAATCATTTTTCAAATTCGCCCCTATTTCTCCGACATTTGTCAAAGAAGCAAGCATTTTTTCCGTTGAATAATTCGAAACAAAGCCCTCTTTGTCAACAGCCGCATAAGCTTTCGCAGTCGAAACACTGACAGGCGGCTTTACAACCGCAAACCAACACATCGGGATACTTTCAAGCGTTTGAAGTCTGTCGCCAATTCCCTCGCACAAAACCGTACCCCCACGAACGCAAAAGGGTATATCCGCGCCGATAGCCGCGCCTATCTTTTCGAGTTCGTATTCGTCAAGCGGTCTTCCGCACATCTCGTTCAAACCAACCAAAACAGCCGCACCGTCAGCGCTTCCGCCGCCCATTCCCGCCTGCGTCGGAATATCTTTTTCAATATTGATAAAAAGACCTTCGTTTTTCGTTCCGATTTTTTTGTAAAAAGCTTCGGCGCATTTATAGACAATATTTCTTTGGTCGCAGGGCACATCTTCACGGCTGCACGCAATCGTGATTTTACCGCTGTGATTCTGTTCGATAGTAATTTTGTCGTAAATGCCGACAGACTGCATTATTGATTTCAGATCATGATATCCGTCGGGTCTTTTGCCCAGAATATCAAGAGTAAGGTTTACCTTTGCGGCAGCCATGAGTAATATTTTCATTTTCGCACCTCTGAATTTGTGTTTCAAAAGCTATTTCTTGTCAAAAACGCCGGTATCCCAAAGTCCTGCCCCGCTATTTTTTGCCTCTGATTCGACTGCCAAAAAATAATCCTTGTATTTGTTGTTGGGATTAACTGTATAGACCTTGGCATAACCGTCTTTGAGCAGTTCTGCGTTTATCATAGTGTTTTCGTCAAAGTAAAGATACGCCAGCACTCTGTCATAATGATCGGTCGGGTCTTCCCCGTACTCGATGTAAACATTTTTGCCGTCGAGCAGTTCCTTTGTGTGATCGCTTGCAAGCTTTCCCTCGGGAACATTCTTTTCTTTGTTCGGGTGAACCGACTCGGGAGTATCTATACCGATAAGTCTTACTGTTTCAACATTGCCTCCAATATTCAGCTTTACTGTGTCGCCGTCCACAACACGCACCACTTCAAACGGGCCGTAAAGCTCTCCGCTTTGTCCCGCAAAATTGATCTGTATGGGAGTTCCTTCATCATTGCCGTCATTGTCAAAACTTCCGGCATACTCCGACTGCGTTTGCTCCGATAAAGACGAATTGTCGGTTTCGGGAGCTTCATAAAGCCAAACTCCGATTATCGCCGCCGCAATAAGAATAGTGATAATAGTTTCTTTCATAGATGTTTTCACATTTATTTTTATCTCGTTTCTGCTCATAAAACAACTCAAAACTCATCTTTCAAGCTTCTGAGGAAAAATTCCGACAGCTGCTCCTCTACGCTGATAGCGCCCGAAAGCGTATCGTTTACACCTTTAACAATAGGCATATCCACCCCGTATTTTTCGGCAAGAGAATAGATAGCTCTGCCCGTTGCCACTCCCTCGGCAAGCTTGGTGTACTCCTCGCCTTTAACAAACTTTTCGCCAAACATTCTGTTCTGACTGAACCGGGAGAACAGCGTTGCCTCATAGTCGCCAAGATGACAAAGACCGTAAGCCGACAACCGGTTGCCGCCCAAAGCCTCGATCAGTCTGCCTACTTCGTTGGTACCTCTGCTCATCAGAGCGCCTTTCAGACAGCCGTATCCCAAACCGTCGAGCATTCCTGCAGCGATTCCGATGACATTTTTTGCCGCTGCGCCAACCTCGCTTCCAATGAGATCGGTTCCGTAATAAAATCTGATCAGCTCGCTTGAAAACTCGTCGACGAGCTTTCTCTTCAGCTCCTCGTTTTCGCTGTCGATCACCATGCAGTTGGGAACATTATTAACAAAATTCTGAGGGTGACCGGGACCCACCCAAACAGCCACGGGAACATCACCTAAAACCTCTTTGACAACCTGACTCAAACGGCAGCCTGTTTTTTCCTCGATGCCCTTCATGCAAAGCACAAAGCTTTTGCCGGAAAGATCATATTTCTTTACATTCTGCAAAAAAGAACGCAGCGCCTGGCAGCTGATCGAAATAACAATTATCTCGGCACGAGAAACTGCCTTTTCAAGATCATCTGAAATTTCAAGCGATTCGGGGAACGTAAGCATTCCGTTTGAACGTGTATTTTTAAGTTCAATAAATTGAGGTGCGTCGGACAGTCCCCATGTCATTACATTATGACCTATTTTGTTAAGATACCAAGCAATAAAAGCGCCCCATCTTCCGCAGCCTAATACTGATATATTCATAATCTATACTCCTGTTTGAATTAATATTTACCGAAAATAAGCACACCCTCAGCGCAAAGCCTTCCGAAGCTTGCGTGAAAGCTGTACGGTTCGGGTGTCTGCTCATTCATAGATATTTATTTAATTATACCATTGTATACATAAGCTGTCAAAACATTTTTTATAATTTTACATTGATCCGACTCCTTTGCCTGCTATTTTATTATTAATTTACATTTCCCACACCTACAATAAGGTTAACCATAGAGCTTATCTGTATTTGACAATCACTATCTACAACTTAAGGATTTGTTCCTGTCGAACCAAGTATTTGGTTCTATTTTACATTATTCTCGTCACCCATACCCCCAACCCCCTTTCCCTCGAGAAAAAGGGGACTAAAGGGCGGCGGGCTTACGCCCCGAACCCTGCATACTTTGGCACAACTTTTGAGTGATAGTTATTAATTCATACTTCCCACACCTACAATAAGGTTAACCATAGAGTTCATCTGTATTTGACAATATAAAATCGGATATCACTCCCGAGTCCGGATTTATCACTCAATCTGAATTAAAGTCGTGACCTGTCCGGACTGCTGCCCCGCACCTGCCGCCCGAACTCCATATCCTCTTCATAAGCCGTGTCCATTACTCAAACAAACCAAAAAAATCCAAAAACCAATAATAAAAAAAAGCTGTACATTACCATAAAAAAGTGTTATAATTAAACAAGCTTAGTTAGATTTGTTAAATTTATCAACACACATCGGAGGAAAGTATGAAAAAAATACCAATTATATTACTATCGATCATAACGGCAATGTCAGTCACTGCCTGCTCTCTTGTCGGAATCAATAACTCAAACACATCTTCCGACGATACTGCCACCCCTGCCACCGCAAGCCGGATAGATGACAGAGAATACGATATCGCGCTTATTACCGACCAGGACGGAATCGACAGCGATCATAATCTCAAAATTTGGAAATCCGTCATAGCCTACGGCGATACTATGGGAAAAACCTACAAATATTACTGCGAAAGCGAAACCTCGACCGTTGAGGACGAAATGCTGGAAGCTATCGAACGAAAAGCCAAAATAATCGTTCTTCCCGACTCAAGCTACAAGGACATCGTAACAAAACTCCAAGACAAAAATCCCGATGTTTCCTTTTTAATGTTAGACACTCTCCCCTCGGACGAATTTGGCGACAACGTTCACTGCGTCAAGTACAAGGAGGAACAGGTAGGATATTTTGTCGGCTATCTGCTGATAATGGACGGCAAAAAGAAGCTGGGCTACATCGGCAGCGACAACAGCAGCCAAAACAAACGCTACCTTTACGGAATGGTTCAGGGAGCAGACGCAGCTACAACGGAGCTTCGTCTTCACGACACAGCCGTAAGATACAGCTTTGACGCAGCAGATGAAAAACAGGCTCAGAAGATCGCAAAGAATATGTATGATAATAACATCGACATGATTTTCGCCGCAGACAGTACCGTTCTCGACGGTGTTTCAAAAGCTGCCGAACAGACAGGAAAAATGGTTTGCGCAATAGAATCGGCTTATAACGGGTCATCCGACTTGTTGTTCGCAAGCTTTGATTACGATCACGAAATTGCGGCAGAAGCCGCAATAACAACGGGCTTTGACGAAAACCTGGATTGGATATCGGGCAAGGAAAGCAAAAATCTGAATTTCGGCGTTGAAAACGACTGTATCTTCATTTACGGAGAAAACGACAGATGGAAGTTTGAAAATATCAACAAAGAATTTTTCAAAAAAATCTACAAGAAAATGGCAGAGGGCGAAATCACCGTAAGCGCAAAAACCGACAAAAAGCCTGCCATAGCAACTCTCAGCTTCAGCGAATTTAAAATCAGCGACCAATAAAGCATAAAATCAAAACTGCAAAATATTTGGCGATCAAAAATCCGAAGGTGTGATTTTTGATCGCTGTCTTCTAAGGAGGTTTTTTTATGAGAATGTATGATATCATATCAAAAAAGCGTGATAATCTTGAACTGACAAAAGACGAGATCTCGTTTTTTGTAAAGGGCTTTACAAACGGCAGCATACCGGATTATCAGGCTTCCGCCCTGCTCATGGCGATTTTTCTGAATTCAATGACAAAAAGGGAGATATCGTACCTCACATTGGAAATGGCGCTTTCCGGCGGCAAAACAGATCTTTCAAAAATCGAAGGCATTACCGTTGACAAGCATTCCACGGGCGGAGTCGGCGACAAAACAACGCCTATCGTAATTCCCACTATTGCGGCGCTGGGACTGAAATCCGCAAAAATGAGCGGCAGAGGACTCGGACACACCGGAGGAACAGTCGACAAGCTCGAATCTATTCCGGGTTTCAGAACCACTCTTTCAGATGAAGAGCTTGTTTCCGTTGTTAACCGTGTCGGAGCGTGTATGATAGGTCAAAGCGGTGATCTTGCGCCTGCCGATAAAAAAATCTATGCTTTGCGTGACGCAACCGCAACGGTCAACAGCATACCGCTGATAGCTTCAAGCATAATGAGCAAGAAAATCGCTTCGGGCAGCAGCTGTATTGTTCTTGACGTAAAAGTCGGCAGCGGCGCTTTTATGAAAACTCTTGATGAAGCAAAGCAGCTTGCAGCCACCATGGCTGACATCGGAAAATCAGCCAACAAAAAGGTTGCCGCCGTTATCACGGATATGAACACACCTCTCGGAAATGCGATCGGTAACAGTCTGGAAATCGCAGAAGCCGTCAGAGTTCTTAAAGGAGAACAAAAGGACGATCTGTATCGTGTCAGCATAGAGCTTTCAGCCGCAATGCTCAATCTTGCAAAGGGCATACCGATGGAAGATTGCCGCAGACAAGCCGAAAATGCTGTCGAGAGCGGAAAAGCATTCGACAAGCTCAAGGAGATCACAGCTGCGCAGGGCGGAGATGTAAGAGTGTTGGATAATCCCGGGCTTTTTAAAAAATCAAGCATTTCCGTCGGCATAAAATCGCCGTTTGACGGGTATATCTCATCAATGGACAGCGAAAAGATCGGGTCGGCAAGCGTTGTCCTCGGAGCCGGAAGAGATGAAATAAAAGACAAGATCGACCACAGCGCCGGAATTATTTTAAAGAAAAAAACAGGCGACAAAGTAAAAAAAGGAGAGGTTATTGCGGAGTTTTTCACAAATAAAGCAGACAAGATAGCCTATGCCGAAGAAAAATTCCTGTCATCGCTGTCTATCACCGACACAAAGACAAAAGAGAGTGATCTCATCTTGTGTACCTTAACGAACTGAAAACGATCTGTCTGCCTTAGAGCCTGTTTAAAATACCGAAATAACAAACAAAAAACATCGAAGCTTTACCGCAAAAAACTCACGGAAAGCTTCGATGCTTTTTGTATGAAAGGATAGTCGTTATCTTAATTATTTAGCTTCAAAAGTCGTATATTCAAACTTATTGCCATTCTTGAGGTTAACTGCGTTTGAACCCGACTGGATCTCTCCGCAAGCCCAAGTGTTGTATGCATTGCTTGCGTCGGCAGCGTCAAACTTGGTTCTGCAAACCGTGATCTTTTTCCAGTCTTTCGGCAAGTTTGCATAAGCATAGGTAGACTTGTCGTCAAGCGGCGACTCCTTATCGGTTTCAATAGCTTCTTTGGTTTCGTCGTTAACTACCCAAAGCTTGCAGCCGTCACTGAATATCCAGCCTGCTTTATCGACGAAGTAGAAAATATTCTCTTCCTTCTTGTCGTACTGCTTAGGCTCAACGTAGCCCTTGAAAAGGAATTCCTTTCCGACGCTGTTGTTGTCTTTCAGACCAACGGAATATCTGAGTACATACAGCGAGTCACTTGCTGTGATCGAGTCGTCGCCGTCAACGTCGGACTGTTTTTTCTGAGCTTCTGTCAATTTTTCAAGATCAACGGACGCTCTGAGGATCTTCAGCGCATCAAGCGAGTTGATACTGTTGTCGTTGTCGAGATCGCCGTAAACAAGCGTAGTGCCGCTCGGATCATAGTCGATCATTGTATTGTTTGTGTAAAGCATGGAATTGCTCGTTACATCAAAGGTCTTTGTCTGATCTGTAGTATTGTTGAATATTACACAAGCCTGACCAACCTTGAGATCCTTCGGAAGCTCATAGTAATTATAACCGGAGTCATCGTCATAATCCATCACAACACCCGGCCAAGCTGCGTTTTGAGTTGTGTTGATAACATTGCCCTTTGCGTCTTTCTCTTCATAGAAAACGTAAACGTAAACGTCCTGCCAAATGCCCTTGAGGTTATCGAAATAAACGAAAACGCCCGAATCGTTGCCCTTTACCTTGTTATAGGTCTGAGTTGTTTCAACAGTTTTCGTACCGTTTGTTGCCGTAACCTTTACGGAAACGGAAGAACCGTATTCAACACCCTCGCCGATAGTGATATCTGCGCTGTCCTTAAATTCAACTGCCGGAGCGCCGTCAACGCTGTATGTTCCCGAAACTGCGTTTTCAAGCGTAATAGTGAGCTTCATTGTATCCTTTTTGAACTCTGCGTTGTCAAGAACGGAAAACAGAGCCTTCGGATTTGTAGCTGCGCCTTCATAAACTACGGCAACGCCCGTGCTGCCGACTTTACCGGAGATAGTTCCGTTTTTAACCGTAAACGTATTGCCGGTCACAGCGTCGGTGTAGGAGCCGTCTTTCATATTTTTTGTAGATATTGAAATATCGGATTTTTCACCGAGATTTACAAGAACGATACCGCTGTCGCCTCTTTGAACGGCAGCAACGTCACCCTCGCTGAACACCTGATCCGAAACGCCGATAAAGCTGTTGTGGAATTTGTTGACCTCGCTTACAACGGTACTCTTCCACGCTGTGTCACGCATCTGACCCATAAGAGCGCCCGGACGAGCGAGATAAACAGCCTTTGATTCGCTTCTTGCGGCAACGATAGCCCATGCCTTTGCAATATCCTCGTTTGAAACTTTCGAAGTGTTTGAAATAGCCGAGCCCGAGTCGCCCATATAAGTATCATGAGATTCAGCCCAAAGAACAAAGTGTGACGGATCGACATCTTTGTAGCCATAGCCCTGAGCCTTTACAACATTAGCGGCATTTTTTGAAACAACCGAGCCTAATGTTGCGTCGCCTGCTTTATTGTCGGTAACATCGAGATACTTTGTGTAATATGTTATATCTCTCGTAAATCCGGCAGAATTAAGAACCTCTCCGTAGCAGTAGAGATCAACGCCCTTTGATTTTGCGTATTCGGCAGATTGATTCAGAACGGTCGGCCAGAATTCCGACGAAAACGGAGCTTCGTCATCGGGTGTTTCGATATGCTTCGCAGCGTCGAATCTGAATCCGTCAACACCGCAGTCTATGCATTCCTTAAGCAGACTTACGACTCTTTCCTGAACGAGCGGCTCGCTTGTGTTAAGATCCGGAAGACCGTCAAGCGAACCCTGAGTAACGCTCTCGGTGGTACTGTCGTTTACATTCTTCTTGTACTGATGAACATATTTTTCGTAATCGGCATATATTTCCGGTTCATACTCCTGAACGCTCTCTGAAAGCAAACGGGCAGCATTGCCTTTTGCCAAGTGATTGGAAACGATGTCGCAAATGATCTTTATGCCGTATTTATCGGCCTCGGCGCAGAGCTCTGTCAACTCGGATTTTGTTCCGAGCCAGCTGTCTTTTTCGGCAACCGAAAAACCGAGCGGCTGATAAAGCTTCCACCACTGACCGTTTGTATCTTTGGACGAAACGTAATCCTTCGGAGCCTGAACGGGAGAAGTCTGAACCGTCGTATATCCTGCCTCTGCAATTTCAGGGAGTTTTTCTTTGATCGTATTATATGACCAGTCAAATGCGTGCAAAATAACACCGTCGGATGTTTTCTGCGCCAAGCCGTAATCGGAATTACCGGCAGCCGAAGCTTCCACAGCCGCGCAAGGCACGATCGAAGCAGCCAAAGCAGCGCACAAAACTGCACTTAAAAATTTTTTACCCATAATGTCCTCCTTGTAATAGAATAAAATTAGACATATATATTATACAATTTTTCGGAGCATTTTTCATTAATATTTTATCATGAATTTTCAACAATTTTTTTGTGCATTTTCACATATTCTTCTCACTTTATTAATGATCCCAACGTATGTAAAACCTGCATTTTGATAATATTTTTTGTGTATAATTTGTTAATAATACACTGCGGGCAGAACTTAAATTCGAACTGCTATTTACAGTTTTTATAATTTGTGGTATAATTAGAACGATTATATACACATGATCACCTTTTGCGGACAGTGATCTGTCTGCGCGAAGCAAAGGAAGTGTTGACGTGACAGCTATTGAAAAAACAGAATTTATTCTTTTGATGATAATTGCAGTTTTGTTTTGTTTTTTTACGTTTTACTTGCTCGTCAAATTGAAAATAACAAAAGATACTCTCAACAAAAGAATAAAATTCCTTGAAAAAGAGGTTCGATACGATTATTTGACCCAAACACTATCACGCCG
The DNA here is from genome assembly GCA_902773245.1 of uncultured Ruminococcus sp. Taxonomy (GTDB): domain Bacteria; phylum Bacillota; class Clostridia; order Oscillospirales; family Acutalibacteraceae; genus RUG592. The sequence goes on along the minus strand of CACYDY010000154.1, from coordinate 711 downwards.
TGCTTTTATTGAAGAAGTCAAGATCGCTCTTGCAAACGATCCCAACGGAACACTGCTGATCTTTGATGTAAACGGGTTCAAAACCGTAAACGATACATTCGGTCATCTTGAAGGTGACAATCTGATCAAGCGTTTTTCGTCAAAACTGCTCAAGGCTTTCGACAAAAACTTAGTCGGACGTCTTGGCGGCGATGAATTTCTGGTTTTTATCTCGGGAGAGTGCGACAAGGAATTTATCAATTCAAAGCTGAGAACATCGGGAGTAACCGAATTCCGGGACAAACCGACAAAGCTTACTCTGACATCGTGCTGCGGAGCTGCGATCGCTCCAAAAAACGGCACAAACTTTGAAAGCCTGTACGAAAAAGCCGACAAAGCTCTCTATCGCTCCAAGAAAACCACTCACAAAATAGTTTACTGCAAATAGGAATTTTCATCACGGCGATCGGGCAAAAACATCTCGGTTAATTTTGTTGTAATAACTATAAATGAGCAAATCTATTAATCAATAGTCAAAATGCACAAAGGTTTTATAAAAATGCCGCTCAACGGCATTTTTGGGAGCAATATATTGTTAAGGGCGCTGCCCTTAAAAGCCCGCCAAAGGCGCTGCCTTTGGAAACCGCCAGCTTTTTGAAAAAAGCTGGGCAAAATCTTTAATTGTCCTCTTTCAAACTCTTTGAGCAATTTTTAAAATTGCTCATTTATAAG
>CACYDY010000153.1 GCA_902773245.1 uncultured Ruminococcus sp. | reverse complement strand
TTATCACCCTCACCTGTAACGATATCAACTGTCTGATGAGCAACCTTAGCAAGCTCAGGATCAGCCGGAGTACCAGCGTCTACGTTAGCGTTGAAGATAATATAAGTAGCGTCATCCGGAATTGTAGCTGCATAAACATGCTCGCCAACCTCAGGAGCTGCAACTGCAACCTCGCCGGGCCACTTAGCGCACTCAACTTCACTGCCAAAGTAGTAGAAACCTACCTGATCGTTTGTTGCGAAATACTCATCAGGAGCTACGAAGTAATAAGTAGCCTTACCCGAATTCTCAGCGGAAGCAGCAACAGTGCCTACGCAAGCAGTAGCTGCTACCATAGCAGCTGAAAGCAAAATACTAATGACTTTCTTGGACATTTGATTTTCCTCCTTAAAAATAAATAATATAATGTCAATATCCCGAAGAATAGTTCCTCAGCGTGTTTATTATACTACATCTAAAAATAAATTTCAATACCTTTTTAAAAAAAAAGTTACTAAACTGTAAAAAAAAATTGAGTTTATTTTTCCTTTGTTCACAAATTCAGCCTTTTTTACTAAATTATTCACTAAAATTTACCTCTCGATGTAAACTGCCAATTTATTTTTTCTTTTTAACGATCAAAACGACTCCTGCAGCAATTGCAGCAGCAAGACACAAAACTATACCTATGACAGCTGCGATTGGAAAACCGCCTTTATTTTCCGAAGCGCTGTCAGAGGAAGCTGCCTCATCGGGTGTTTCGGTCTTTATGGGGGGTACATTTTCGAACTCGCTTTCTTCAAAGCTTTGAGTTTTAGCCAAAACAGTCGACTCGCTGTCTTTTTCGGCTAAACTTCCCGACTCAGCCTTTGAGCCGCTGTCGCTGCCGATCTTTGTATCCGAGTCCTTTTGAGCGGAAGACGCATTCTTTGACGAGGCGGAAGAACTGCTTGACGCAGACGACTGATCGTCTGCCTTTGTCGGAGCGTCCGTTCCCGCACTGCTTACGTTTTGAATATTTCCTGGATTTTCATTCACCGATCCGACATCTGTTTCTTTTTCAAGCTCTGCTGAATAAGTAATATGCGAAGCGTCGACCTTTTGATATTCTATATTGTATGCATCTCTTACTTTAAATTCAAAAACGGAATCAAGATCTTCAATATCCTGCTTTGCTATCAGCAAAGAATTGAAAATATCGGTTTTGTCCGAAAAGTCGCTTCCGTTTTCGGGTTCAAACAACGCTCCCCAAATAATAACACCCTGTTCGGTAGTGTTGGCAATTCCCGTACCTTCAAGAGTATCCTCCGAAAGCAGATCGAGCTTGTCCTTGTCATAGTGAAGCTCAACCGTCATCGAACCCATATTATTAACGCCCGTAACGCTGACATTGACCGAAACCACCTGTCCCGTTGCAGCTTTTTCGGCTGCAAATGCCGGCAAAAGCGACAATACTGCGAGCAAAAACGCAAGAACCGAAACGCTTATTACTTTATAAAACTTTTTCATGATCTGCACCTCAATATCCGTCGGGATTATTGGACTGCCAATTCCACAAATCACGGCACATATCCTCAAGAGTAAGCTCCGCCGTCCAGCCGAACAGCTCCTTAGCTTTTTCCGCATTTGCGTAATACTCGGCGAGGTCGCCCGCGCGTCTTGGCTTTATCTCGTAAGGAACATCTATATTGTTGACTCTTGAGAATGTGTTAACGACCTCAAGAACACTGTGACCCTTTCCGGAACCGAGATTGACAGCCTCTGCTCCTGTGTGCTTGTCTGCGTATTCGAGAGCGGCAGCGTGACCCTTTGCAAGATCAACAACATGAATATAGTCACGAACGCCTGTGCCGTCGGGAGTCGGGTAGTCGTCACCGAAAACGCCAAGCTTCGGAAGCTTTCCCGTTGCCACCTTTGCAACGTACGGAAGAAGATTATTCGGGATACCGCTGGGATCCTCGCCTATTCTTCCGCTCGGGTGGGCGCCTATCGGGTTGAAATATCTAAGAAGTACGACCGACAGCTTCGGGTTAGCCGCAGCAGCGTCTTTGAGGATCTGCTCGATCATAAGCTTTGTCCAGCCGTAAGGATTGGTACAGCCGGTAATAGGCATGGTTTCAACGTACGGGATCGGATTATTCTCACCGTAAACGGTTGCAGACGAGCTGAAAACAAACTTGTTTACATCAAATTCTTCCATAACCTCAAGAAGAGTGAGAGTTGCGTCGATGTTGTTTCTGTAGTACATCAAGGGCTTGCGGCAGGATTCGCCAACTGCCTTGTAGCCTGCAAAATGTATAACAGAATCGATTTTCTGTTCGCTGAAAAGCTTTGTCATAGCTTCCTTGTCGGCAGCGTCGATAGAATAAACATCAACATTCTTGCCGGTAATTTCCGTTATTCTTTTAATAACCTCGGGTTTGCTGTTTGAAAAATTATCCGCAATAACAACATCGCAGCCTCTTTCCAAAAGCTCCACGCAGGTATGCGAGCCGATGTAGCCGGCTCCGCCCGTGAGTAATACTTTCATAAAGTCCTCCTATTTGTTTTTTAGCAATCTTATTTGCAAATCAACACTCGCAGTTATAACGATTATCAAAAATCTGTGAACATTCATTTGCAAATAATGTAAATTTATTTTTAATTTTGAGCTTTACGTTTCCTTATATACTCGAAATCGTTAAGATTTAGCATTTTCTTCTCAGACCGGCAATCCGCAAGCTCTTGCCTGTTTTAGCTTTTAACGAAAGATATTATTTTTAGGGTGGCTTTGATTTATTTCTTCTACAGATAGTTTATTTCGTTTCGCTGAGGGCAGTTTATTCTTTTTCGATTATTTGTTTCGTCAGCGACCAAAGGCTCTGCCTTTGGAAACCGCCCGCTTTTTGAAAAAAGCGGGGCAAAAACTTTAATTGTCTTTTTTCAAGCTTTTTTGCAATTTTCACAATTGCCGATTATACAGTTTATAATAAAACCGCCGAACAAAGACATTAGAAAACTCAAAAGTTGTTTGAATAGCTTTTCCTTATCACGGGTATCAGCAGACTGTTTACAAAACCTGTAAACGCCCCTGTAAAAACCCCCGCCGCCAAAAGAAACGGAAAATAGAAAAACACCGAGCCGCCGATTATCAGCCATGCCGCAAAAAACTGACCTATGTTGTGACTTACAGCGCCGACCACACCTATTCCGACATATCCAAAAAAACATTTCCTGTCATATTTTATAAACACAAGCATAAGAAGCATACTCAGCATGCTTCCGCAAAGGCTCATAAACCCCGCAGTCGGGCCTCTCGATATCACCGCAAAAAAGCTCTTTGCCAAAACAGTCACGAACCCGCCCCAAAATCCGAAAAGATCGGCGGCTGTCATAACGGCGAGATTTGACAGTCCAAGCTTTGCGCCCGGTATCGGAATTTCGGGGAGCATTCCCTCAAGCATTGAAAGCACAGCTGCCAATGCCGAAAGCATTGCGCCGGCGGCAAATCGAAAATGGTCAAATTTAGTCTTTGTTTTCAAATTATCCCACCACCGCATCAAAGTCATCGTTTTCGCCCTTTAGCTCAACCACAATGTGAGCAGGCAGGCATACGATATTTTGCCCGGATCTTGTGATCTTTCCCGTATTGACGCAAGTTTTATCTTCGCAGTCCGAGCTTTTCACAAAAACCCCGTCGCTCATCACGCACAAAACAACATGGAACTCTTCATCAACACAAATCTCTTTCTCCGCCGCAGCGTCGGAAAGCTCGCAGGAGTAGATCTCATCGGAGTTTTTTCTCACAACGACCAAAAGGCTCTCGTCATCGGCACTGCTGCGAAACAGAAGCATTGCGGCAGAAACACAAAGCAAAGCAGCTATCAAAAGGCAGTCCAAAAATGCAACCGTTCTTCGTGAAGAAAAATTATTCCGAGCTTCCATCTATCAAAGCCCTTGCCATTCCTATTATTTCCTCGTAGTTATACTCACGTTTTATATCGTCGACTGACTTTTTGTATTCTCCGCAGTTTTTATCACAATAATTTTTGATCAGTGTATACTGAGATCTGAAATTCTCATTTGACGAGTTATCAAGCTTTTCACGCCATTTTTTGGCAATTTTATTTTTTTCGAGTATTTCACACAACGCCGAGCCTGTGTACACACTGCCTTTATAGTCCAGAAATTCCGAAACATCATCGTTGTAATGTCCCGTACAAAGGTAGTGATAAGCGCTGTAGAAATTGATAGCCTCGGATTCTTCTTTATTAAAGTAAGTCATGTTGTGGTCTATGAGCGCGCTGATTTTATAAAAGACATACTGCTCTCTGCCCCAAATAAGCTCTATTCTCTGCTGCTGATCCGCAAAATCAGGGTACATCTTCGCCTGATAGTCACGAACCGCAACATACTCGGCAATCAGCTCGTTAAGCGTATCCTTTGACGAAGCGTTCATCATTTCATCAATAATTCTGTACTGCAAGCCGGTGAGCGCTATATTATCTTCGTCCATTTCGAAGCTCACGCTGATATCCTTTGACGGACTGTCGGGAGTTTCAAGGGATTTCTCAAACGTAGATTTAACATACTGTTCCTCAAGCGATCCTGCGCCCTTAAACAAAACGGAGCTTTCGTTATATGTAGTATAAACTCTCTCAATGCCGCCGAGCATAACGGAGTTTTCTTCTGCGTCAAGA
>CACYDY010000152.1 GCA_902773245.1 uncultured Ruminococcus sp. | reverse complement strand
CAATTATGAGGAGGTATTTTTATGTTAAAGAAAAGAATGATTTGCTCGGCTCTGCTGCTTTCATTATGTTTGGCAGGCTGCGGTCAGTCAAGCTCAGCTAATAATGAGGGACTCGTCGCTTATGACGACGTTAAAGGCAATACTGTTGCCGGAGCAGCTGCTAATGATTATGACACAAAAGGAAATACTAACGCAATGATCGACGAAGATATTCTCACCGAAGCATTTGTTGATGACTTTGACTATGATGACAATGGCGCAGTCGGTGAGGTTATCGAAACACCCGACAATCAAACTCTCAAAGAACTTCCTGCGGCAGGACAGCTGACAGCCGGAATGTGGTCTGACAATGAAAACTGGGGATTTTTCTCAAACCTCATCAACTCGGACAGACTGTCATACCCTCTGTTCGGTCTTGACCCAACGAAGAGAATTGCTGTCAACGTAAAAAACAAAGACGGAAATGCTGTTCCCCATGCCGCCGTTGATCTCGTCAACGAAAAAGATGAGGTCATCTGGAAAGGAGTTACGGATCACTTGGGAAGAGTTTATCTCATGAACAAAACCGACGACAAGAATGTTTCCGTAAAAGTCGCTAACGATACCAATAAGCACAGTGTTACCGTTTCTCAATCGGCAAACGGCGAAAAAAACGATAAAGAAACAACCTCGGTATATTCAACCGAAATGGATATCGTTGTCAACAGCGAGGACAAGAATTACAAAAAAGCCGATATTATGTTTATCATTGATTCCACAGGCTCTATGTGCGATGAAATGACATTTTTGCAGAGTGAATTCACCGAAATAACCAATCGCATAGGAAACGAGGACACAAGATATTCGGTTAATTTCTATCGAGATGAGGGCGATGATTATCTGACAAAATGCAGCGAATTTTCATCTGATGTCAAGAAGGTTCAGGAAACTCTCAACAAAGAAAGCGCAGCAGGCGGTAAAGGACAGATCGCAGCAGTAGCTCAGGCTCTCGACGAAACGATGAATGCCGGCGATTGGTCTGACGACTCGGTAAAGCTTGCATTTTTGATTTTCGATGCGCCTCCATACAAAGAAGCCGCCGACAGCCTTGCAAAATCGGTGGAAACCGCCGCAGAAAAGGGTATTCGTCTGATACCTGTTGTGGGTTCGGGAAGCGACAGTGACGTTGAGCAGTTCGGACGGGCAATTGCTATCGAAACAGGCGGTGTTTATGTATTTCTTACGGACGATTCGGGCATAGGCGAATCACACGAGGAACCGATCATAGGCGCGCATGAGGTTCGTCCTTTAGTAGACATAATCACTGACATTATCAAGGAGTACAGACAATAATCTTTGTGGCAGCAGTTTTCTTTATTCACTCCGAACATTAAAATGATAATTAATTAGACTAAAACCCCCTCTCCACAAACGGAAAGGGGGTTTAGGTTATTTATTCTTATTGCTGAATATTTGTAAATTCAGGCTTGATTATTATATATTTCACTTAAAAAATATGCAAAAAGAAACAAAAGCATCTCACTTGTTTTTTTCTTCAATTCTGTCTTTGGCAACTTTCAACATTCCTGCGATCCACCGTGGAAAACTGTCGGGGTTTGTAAGATAAAGATTTTCAGAAATCGAAATAGCCTCATTAATAATTATATATGCGCTTATCACAAGCGCAAACGGCAGCTCCAAACCGACATTCACACCCGCCGTGAACAAAACGGCGGCAACCGAGTAATCAAGGAATATTCCAAACGCAAGTCCTACAAAAAGTGATATTTTTTTCCAGAAACCTTTAGCAGCTTTCTCGGAAGACAAGCCTTCATCTGTCGCTTTGGCTTTTACCAGCCCCGTCACGACGTCAAGAACAACGGCTGCCGTTACCATAAACACAAACAATCCATACTGACCGAAAAACGCAGCGATACCGCCCATTATTACACTTATCAGCCACTTCAAAATATTTTCCATCACAAGCTCCTTTCATATAATTAACCACAGCCAATGAGAAGCTGTGGTTAATCTTTTATTAACTATTTAACAATCATTTGGACTCTGTCGATAGGCTTTCCGCTTTCACCTGCAAAAGTATCGGAACTGCCGCCCGTATCCTTGTTATTTTCCATAAAGTCCAGGTAGTTGGTCGAACCAACCGTTCTCACTCGATATCTGATAGTGTGATTACCTGCAAAAACAGTCAGTTTGTCAATATTTCCGTCGGAAAGCTGATGAGTTTGAACCGCAAGCGTATCTCCGTCAACAAATGCTCTGACTCCTTGAATCGGCTGACCGTCCTCTCCGGCAAAATCCTCAAGGTTTTTAACTGTTGGGAGCCAACCGGATTTCTTTGTGTATACTTGATAATAAATATCAGGTTTTGTAATTATCCGATCGCTTGCGGACGCTGAAATTGAACCTTCGGTGTCGTATTTTGGTCGAATAATACCGATTATCTGATATTGATAACGAGTCATTTTCAAAACCCAACCGCCGTTTGCAAAATTTCCGTTTGCTGTGTTTCCCTCAACCGTCGTGTAGCTACCGTCGGAATTTTTTTTGATTATCAAACCGATATGATCGGCTACACCGTCGCCGTTCCAATCGAACAGCACAATGTCGCCGTACTTTCCCTGTGACTTGTCAACAGTAAGACCGCTGTTTCTTCCCCAGTTAAGAACCGTAGGGCAATACGCCGTTTTCTGACCGCCGTTAAAAAGCTGCGACGCGCCGCACATTCTGAAAATATCCCATACAAAAGCGCAGCACCACGGGTACGCAGAACCGCTCACCGACATACCGTAAAAATGAGTGTTAAAGACAACATTGTTATTTCCGCCGTCATAAGT
>CACYDY010000151.1 GCA_902773245.1 uncultured Ruminococcus sp. | reverse complement strand
ACGGCTTTAAGCAGCTCACAGACCTCGCTTTGCCTTGGCGTAAGCTTCACGCTGTCATCGAAATCATCACGAAGCCGCAGCATTTTTACACAAGCGTCGCCCACACGCCTTATAACGTTTTCCGTTTTATTAATAATTCCTCGGTCAATAAGCTGAGTGAGCGCCTTGCTTTCGCAGTCGATATCAAGCTTTTTGAAAAGGACTTCCTGTTTTATGCTTTTTACTCTTGAAGTAAAGAGTGACATTATATATTGCTGTTCCTCGTCCAAGTCATCGGGCAGCGCAGCGCCGCTTTGTGAATAGACAGCCGCTATTTTGTAATTGATCCCGACAGGCAGCATCGCTCTGACAGCTTCGTAATAGGTGCAGTAGCAGCGTTCCTTCATCGAAACACAAAGCTTTATCATTTCGTCGGTCAGCAGCGGATAGCTGTCCAGAACGGCAGCGATCTCCTTTATTTTCGAAGAAACGCTGTCCGAACGGTAAACCTCAAAAATCATTGCCTGACGTTTTTTGTTGCCTTTTCCGAACGGAACAAGCACCCGTTTTCCGACGCTGACTCTGCCGCTCAGAAACTCGGGAACGGCATAGCTGAAAAGAGTATCAAAGCTGTACAAAGCTTTGTCAACGGCAGCTTTTACAAAAAGCACGGACATCACTCTTCAAAATCGGGTTCAAGAATTTCGTATTTATGATCTTTAAATTCATCAACGGCAAGCAAAACTGTCTTGTCATCGCAGATCTCGCCTCGTTCATTGTATTCGTCGGCGATCTCTCTTGCTCTTTTTGCAACTCCGATAACGAGCGAGTATCTGCTCTGCTTGCCTGCTAACATATCATCTATTGACGGTTTAAACATATTTTATTCCTCCATGATTTTTTATTAATGATCCACCCTAAAGCTTATTTTCTTTCAAACGAACAGTTGATTCTATTTACCGCATTCACGCTGCCCGGCTTATCGGGGACTGCATGAATGCAATGTCATTAATTTAAGACTTTCAGTTGAAATATTTACTGCTCTTTTCGGTTGTCGGAAATAATCTTTTCCACACTGCGCACGGTTTCCTCGAGAGGGCCGTTTACAACAAAATAATCGTAAAGATAAGACTGTTTTATCTCTTCTCTTGCTGCTTCAAGACGCTTTTGAATAACCTCGTCGGTTTCGCTCTGTCTTCCCCGAAGTCTTTTTTCAAGAGTCTTGTAGCTCGGCGGCAAGATGAATATTCCCATAGCACCGGGGAGCTTTTTTAGAATTTGAAGTCCGCCCTGGATATCTATTTCAAGAATAACGTCATATCCCTCGGCAACCTTGTCCAGAACTGCCTGCTTCGGAGTTCCGTAGCAGTTGCCGCAGTACGCCGCATGTTCAAGAAATCCGTCCTCATCGACTTTTTTTTGAAATTCCTCTTTTGTCAGAAAAAAGTAGTGTACCTTGTCGATCTCTCCCTCTCTCGGACTTCTCGTGGTAGCGGAAACAGAGAGAACAACGTTGTCGTTTTGATCGACGACCTGTTTGACAACAGTTCCCTTTCCGACTCCCGACGGACCCGAAACAACATAGATATTGCCTTTACTCATCAGCTTTTTCCTCCTCAGATAACCTTGAATTGACTGTTTCGGGGGCAAGCGCGCTCAGTATAATATGATCGCTGTCGGTAAAAATAACCGCTCGGCTTTTTCTGCCAAATGAAGCGTCAATAAGCTTGCCCTTGTCCCTTGCGTCCTGAATCATTCTTTTGATCGGAGCGGAATCGGGACTCACGACCGAAACTATCCTGTTTGCGGCAACAAGATTGCCAAAACCTATATTTAATAATTTCATAACAAACCTCAAACCCTTTTTCGGGTATCATTCGATATTTTGAATCTGCTCCCGAATTTTTTCAAGCTCGGCTTTGATGTCCACAACCTTGTGGGCAAGCTGCGCGTCGGTCACCTTTGACCCGATCGTGTTTGCTTCACGGTTCATTTCCTGAACTATAAAATCAAGCTTTCTGCCGATCGGCTCGCCGCTTTCCATAATGCTGTTCATCTGCGCGAAATGACTTCTCAGCCGAACCGTTTCTTCGTCAACGGCTATTTTGTCGGCAAAGATCGCAGCCTCCATGGCTATTCTTTCCGGGTCGATGGTCGAGTTCTCCAAAAGCTCGTTTATGCGTTCGGTAAGCTTTGCTTTGTATTCGACTACGGTTTTCGGCGATCGCTGTTCTATTTCCCCTACAATTTCCAGAATTGTTTTGGCACGTCCGAGAACGTCGGCCTTCATTCTTTCGCCCTCCGATTCACGCATTGCCAAAAAATCGTTAAGCGCAGCTTCAACTACGGGCAAAACCTCATTCCACAGCTGTTCTTCGTCCTCTGCGGCCTTGTGAACAGAAAAAATATCGTTGTATCTTGAAACACTCGACACCGTAATATCATCGGTCAGACCGTATTTCTCCGATAATTCCCTGAGTGCGTTTATATATCCCGACGCAAGGCTGTGATTGACCGAGACCTCAACCTCTTCTTCGTCAGACGCTCCTATAGTCATATACACGTCAACCTTGCCTCGGCTGATCTTTGTCTGCAAATACTTCTTCAATCTGTCCTCAAGAAAGCTGTACCCCCTGGTGATCCTTGCGTTTGTTTCAAAATACCGGTGATTGACAGATTTTATTTCTACCGAGATATCCCGTCCGCCGACGCTCATCTCACATCTTCCGTATCCCGTCATACTTCTGACCATAACACTGCATTCCTTTCAAATTTTATTTTTCGTATATCTCAAGGAATAACAAATAAAAATCGCCTTTCGAAGGCATTTCGGTGAAATTTACGGTCGTTCCTCAAAACTGAATGCGTCAGTCGGGCTGCCTTGAAAGCTTTCGTCAGCACGCCCACATTCTGCCGCACGCAATTATACTATT
>CACYDY010000150.1 GCA_902773245.1 uncultured Ruminococcus sp. | reverse complement strand
ATTTTATAACAAATCCACGCAAACGTTTTAAAGGACGTCTTCAGTATTTTCAACAGCGAGGTTTGGTTGATTATGCGATCAGCGATGTTCAAAGGGGCGTTACAAAGTTTAACGGCAAGCTGCTTTTGGGTGAATACTGCATTATGGGAAAGGGAACAGGTCTGATCGTTTTTTACAACGAGATCGACAGCATATACATCAAAATTCACCGCAGCACCGATGAAGATGGCAGTACGACTGAAACATGGACATTGAAAATTGATGCCTGCGGAAAAACATATTCTGTGTGTAATGTTATAAGAAATAATCAATCGCTGCAGGATTGGGCGGATGTTCGCACTTTTTTAAGTCTTAAAGCACCTTATATTATTATTAAGTAAAAACCGATCGATTGGCAGTTAATAATAATAATATGATATAAATATAGAACAAGCGGTATTGCAGAACATGGCAATATCGCTTGTTATTTATGAATTATTCGTAAAAGCAAAATGAAGATCGGAACGTTCCGGTTGAATGTTCCGATCTTTATGATATTATTAAAGATTAGTGGTTCTCGGAAATTTAATGTTTTTCCATGACTTCACATTGCACTGTCCGTAATCGTTGAATCCTGTTGCAACAACGGTTCCGTTCCACTTCAACCCGACAGTCATACGATAATATGTGTATATTTCCATAACATTATCCCATTCTTCGACGTTGCATTGACCGTGTTCGTTGTTTCCGGCTGCAACAACAGTTCCGTCGGCACGAAGACCTACCGTGTGATCGGGACTTGCCGAAATAGCGGTAATATTTCTCCAATTTTTTACATTGCACTGTCCGTCTTTATTGTTTCCGACCGCACGAACCTTACCGGTGGAAAGAAGACCGACCGTATGCGCAGGACTGACGGATATAGCGCAGATGTCACGCCATGTGTTTATGTCGCCCTGCCCTTGGGAATTATCTCCTGCAAATATAGGGATACCATCGGCACGAAGTCCTATGGTATGTCTTCGGCTTGTGTCAACAGCTATAATATCCGACCAAGTATTGACCATGCACTGACCGTAAGAGTTATCTCCCGACGCTATCGTTGTACCGTCTGCTCTGAGTCCGATGGCATGGCTCGGACCCGCCGCAATGGACACAACATTCCTCCAATCTCCGACATTGCATTGACCCTTCAAATTGTCACCGGTAGCGTAAACAGTACCGTTTGCTCTCAGTCCCATGGTATAATTCTCACCGGTATAAATCGCAAGAACGTTCTGCCAATCCTTTGTGTTGCATTCTCCGTAAGCGTTGCTTCCTACGGCACGAACGGTACCGTCGGAAACCAGACCTACTGTGTGGCGGGAGAGAGTATGAAAATTACCCATACTTATTGAAATAATATTGTTCCATTCTTTCAAAGCGTTTGCGTCGCTTTTTAATTCTTTTTTTATTTCGTCAAGCTGTTTTCCGAGTTCAATTTTATCTCGTGAGATCTGGGCGAAAGGGTACATTCTGACGCCTCCCGATGTAATAATCTCACCGTTTAGTTTTATGCCCATTATATAAAGAAAATTTATTGCGATACTCTGGGTCTTTGTGGTTATTGAAAGGGGAAAAACATCGCTTGGATTTGGTTCCGGCATATTTTGTTTTGGTATATAAACATTTGCGTATCCGGAGCTGTTATAATTTTGTCGATTGAAATTATTGCCCTGTGCCTGAGCGAAGTTCGCTTGATCATATGGAACTTCCGGCATTATATTCTGAGCATTGTTATATACATTCGGATCCATATACTGCTGAGGAGCATTTTGATATACTTGGTTATTCTGCTGCATCGGCGGATTTGGATACATTTGATTATTTTGCTGCATCGGCGGATTTGGAAGCTGCATATTCGGCATATTCATATCAAATCCGTTTGGATATTGCAGCACCGGTGAAACATTTATACTCATATCCTCCAGCTGATACATAAATCCGTCAATCGTTTTGCATCTGCGTGTATAATCCGGATTAAGTGCATATTCCAGTGCCGAAACAACATTCGGTGGAACATAATTTGACTGTCTGAGATAATTTAACTGAGGAAAATTTATGTGAACGTCATTGCTTGTCGCCTCCGGCGGAATTTCTCCGGTGAGCGCGTTATAAATAGTTGCTGCAAGCGAGTAAACATCGGTATAAGTTCCGTCGGTTTCCTCGGCTGTTTTTTGCTCGGGAGGGGAGAATCCCGGAGTAAAGGCGGAATCCACGATGAAACTTTGAGCCGTTCGCGCAAGACCAAAGTCAATGAGAACAAATTCCTCCATTCTTTCATGTATACGCCTTATCATTATATTTTGAGGTTTTATATCTCTGTGAAGCAGTCCCTCTCTGTGAAGTGATGCAAGACAAAGCATAAGCGGTTTCATTTTTTCATACAAATCATTCCACGTATAATGCCCGATCGCAACAATTCTGTCATGAAGAGTTTTACCGTTTATATATTCTGTAATTATATATGATGTTTTATTTTCAAAAAGATAATCGTAAACTTTAACTATGTTGCTGTATCTTTCACCTTTAGACAAGCTAAGGCATTCTTTTTGAGTTTTATAAGCGATTTCTTCAATGGAAACCTCGTCAATGTCAAATTGCACCGCAAACGGATCGTTAATATCGTCAGGCTTTGAGCAGTCACGATGAAAAACACCGCTGTAGAAGGTTTCTTTTATAACGACCTTTTTGTCAAGCTTGAGGTCACGTCCGACATAGGTGATACCAAATCCTCCTGTTCCAATACTCCTTCCGACGAGATACCGTCCCTCGTTCAAATAAGTTCCGGCAGGCAGTTCGTAATTTTCGGAATAATGAACATCGAACAATTTTCCGCATTTTGGACAATATTGTTGCGAAGGATCTTCAATTTGTGCCATACAATGATAGCAATAAATCATTTCTTGTCATCGTCCTTTAAATTCCATTTTAAATGTTAGATCATACAATACTATTTTATATAAATTAAGAAAAGTTTTATTTTAATATTAATAAGGCATACTCAATGGATTAACAGAACCGTTTTCGTCGATCTCTTCCTGACCGATGTATTTGAGAGCGAAGCCACAGCCGTTAATAACACAATCAGAAGGATTGTCAGCTATATGTACATCTATTTTGACTTGTTCGGATATTAATTTATCTAATCCGTACAACAGAGATCCGCCGCCTGTCAAAACGATCCCGTCTTTGTAAATATCGCTGACCAATTCGGGAGGAGCTTCTTCAAGAACGTCCTGAACCTGAGCCGTTATTGTCAAAGCAACCTCACGAAGTTCTTCATAAACCTCGGTGTTTGTAATTTCAACAGCCTGAGGCAAGCCTGTTACGGTGTTGCGCCCCTTGACGGTATATTTTTTTTCTTCATCGGGTTTTACGACTGCGCCTATTTCGAACTTTGCTTTTTGAGCGGTAACTTTACCGATAACGAGATTATATTTTCTTCTTACGTATTTTATAATTTCTTCGTCAAAGCTGTTTCCTCCGATTTTCATTGACCTGGAAACAGAAATATCACCAAGAGAAAGTACTGCGATATCCGTGGTACCTCCTCCGATATCCATGATCAATCTTCCGTGAGCGCTTCTTATGTCGAGTCCCGCGCCTATTGCGGCGGCTTTCGAAGCTTCTATCAAGCTGACATTTCTTACTCCTATGGAAAGGATAGAGTTTACCACGGCTCTTTTTTCAACGTCCGTGATATCGCCCGGAATACAAGCTACTACTCTGGGTTTCACGATTTTTCCTATACGGGCTTTTCCGAATTGAATTTTTATCATATTTTCGACAAGATAAAAATCCGAGATAACGCCGCCGGAAATAGGTTCCATGGTACTCAGTCTTTCCGAGGTTCTTCCCATCATTTTATAAGAATCGCTGCCTACTGCAATAATATCGTCGTTATCAAGATTAATAGTTACGACAGAAGGTTCATCTAAAAGCTTTCCTTTTCCGGCAATATATATTCTTGTGTTTGATGTTCCCAAATCTATTGCAATATCAACACCCACGTACTACATCTCCTTGAAGTCAGATTGTTTGAATTGAAAAGTTTTCAATATAAGTCTACACATATAAATTATATTATAAATCAGACCTCTTTGTCAATATGTTACAAAATATTTAAACGAATAAAATTGACAATAATAACGCAATTTTTATTCGGGCATATTTTTGCTTTAAACAAAAATACTGTTTGACATTAAACTATAATAATAAAACTCACCAATTTACCGTAATGCAGCAAACCATATTTGCATTTTGCATCATAAGCGCCTGCGCGCATTCGTTTAAGGTTGCTCCTGTGGTAACTACATCGTCAAAAAGTAAAATATTTTTACCGGCAAGCATTGAGCGCCGTTTGTCACAAACCCGGTAAATGCCCCGGACATTGACAAATCTTTCCTCACGGTGCAGATGATGCTGCGATTTACTGTCCTTGACTTGCTCCATGAACTGAACGTATTTGCATTTGTTGATCCGAGCGGTTTCTTTTGCCAACAGTCCGGCTTGGTCAAATTTGTTGTCTTTTTTACGCTTATGAGGCGGAACAGATGTGTAATAATCAAATTTAATATCTCCGAAAGCCTCGTCGATCAGCTCTTGAAGCATTAGTGAATAGGGGATATACAGCTGCTTTTGGCAGTGATATTTATATTTCAGAATAGCTCTCCTGTAAACGTCATCATGTCTAAACAGAGAAGCAGTAGGGTATTTTTCGTACAGCAATTGCTTGTGAGCTGTGATTTTTGTAAATTTGACGCAGTTTTTGCAGCATTTTTGATCATCTCTTATAACGGCGCCGCAGAAAGGGCAGACGCATGGGAAGAATAAGGTTAGAAATTTCATGATAATTCGGTGTCTGCACCTCTTTCCAAGAATTCCTTCAAGCCCGAGTATCTTAAAGTTTTTTTATTATTGTTAACCATTTTCTCCATGATCTCGGGTTTGCCTACAAGAATGATCAGTTTTTTCGCACGGGTAACAGCTGTATACAAGAGGTTTCTGTACAACAGCTGCTGCGGAGCATTGTACATTGGAATAAGCACGGCTTCGAACTCGTTGCCCTGGCTTTTATGTATTGTTGAACAATATGCCAGATCAACATCTATGATATCGTCAAAAGTATAGGTTGCTGTTTTATCGTCAAATTGAATTTTAATATTTCGCTTTGCCTTGTTAACCTCCGTGAGGATACCTATATCGCCGTTAAAAACGCCCTCGCCGACCGTCCCGTCGCTTTTTGTCCATGGAATATTGTAATTGTTTTTTAACTGCATTACCTTGTCACCCTCACGCAGTATGCGCTGGTTGATAATAAGTTCCGTTTTATCGGGCGACGGGGGATTTAGTTCTGCCTGAAGCGCCTTATTCAGTTCGACTGTTCCGAGATCGCCTTTTCGTGACGGCGACAGAACCTGGATTTCGTCCATTGCGGAATAGCCGTAGGTTTTTGGAAGTCTGTTTTTGCAAAGCTCTATGATCGTATTCATCATAATCGCAGGACTGGTGCATTTAAGGAAAAAGAAGTCGTTGTTTTTAACGTCGATAACAGGCATCTCGCCTTTGTTGATCTTGTGAGCGTTTGTGATAATAAGACTTTGCATTGACTGACGGAAAATTTCATTGAGAGTAACTGTCGGAAGAACTTTTGAAGCTATCAGATCACCCAAAACGTTTCCCGCTCCCACGCTGGGCAGCTGATCGCTGTCGCCTACGAGAATCAGTCTGCATCCGAGCGGAAAAGCTCTCATAACGCTGTCAAGCAAAACAGAATCGATCATGGAAACCTCGTCCAGGATCAATGCGTCGCATGAAAGCAGATTTTGTTCGTTTTTCTTGAATACGGTGCGCTCGTTTTCTGTCCATTCGACCTCAAGAAGCCTGTGAATAGTTTTTGCTTCACAGCCGGTGACTTCGCTCATTCGCTGGGCAGCCCTGCCGGTCGGAGCAGCAAGAAGAACCTTTTCACCGTTTTCCTTTAAGATTTTGATAATGGCGTTCAGCGTTGTGGTTTTTCCCGTTCCGGGGCCTCCCGTAAGTATTAAAGTCCCCTTTGTCAAAGCTTTGTGAATAGCATCCTTTTGAAGCTGTGCGTATGTAATATTGCTTGTTTGTTCTATTTCCCGTATTTTGGAATCAATATTTTTTATACTTACCGGCGGGAATTTTAACAGCATCTGAAGCCGTGCGGCAGCGTATGTTTCCGCGCGATGGTAAAGCGGCAAAAAGATAAATTCCTTGTTGTCGCTGTTTCTGAAATCATTGAACAGGGTGGCATCCGTTATCATATTTTCGATAATATCCGAAACTCTTTGGGAATCTGAACCTATGAAAGAAGCGCAGGTTTCGGAAAGCTTCTCCCTTGGCAGACAGGTATGTCCGTTTGCGGTGTTATGGTTTAAAATATGAATGACGGCAGCTCTGATCCTGAATTCACTGTCCGAGGATTTTTCCTGCATAACTGCGATTTTGTCAGCTCTTTGAAAGCTTATGTTTATTTCTTCTTCGCAAAGAATATACGGGTTTTCTTCAATAAGCTTTTCGGCGTTTATTCCCAGGTGTTTCCATATTCTGACTGCTTCCTCGGGAGTTATGTCGTATTTTTGAAGATAGATCAAAAGCTCTCTGAATCCGAATGTTTTCTTAAGCTCTTCGCTGATTTTTTTAGCTTTTTCCAAAGATATTCCGCTGATGGCGGTCAATTCTTCCGGAGAATTTTCCATGATCTCCAAAGTCTGATCTCCGAATTTTTCCACTATCTTTGCTGCCATTCGCGCGCCTATGCCCTTGATAGCTCTGCTTGATAAATATTTTAAAATCGCAGCGCTTGTTGTCGGCTGACATCTTTCATAAAAATTGACTAAAAGCTGTTCTCCGTAAGTAGGATGATTTTTAATGCATCCGGTGGCTTTTATTTCATCGCCTACATTCACCCCGGGCATAATTCCGACAGCGCAGATCAGTTCCTCGTCCGTATCTATGTTCAATACCGTGTAGCCGTTGTTTTCGTTTCTGAAAACAATAGAATCGACTGTTCCGATAACTTCAACAGTTTCATTGTTATTCATTATGCAACCCTCAAATTTAAAAAATTACTCTCTTATTATAACATAAAGTTTATAATAATTCATTAAAATTTTCAATATTAAAAAATTT
>CACYDY010000149.1 GCA_902773245.1 uncultured Ruminococcus sp. | reverse complement strand
GTTCTATTCATACATTGGCGCTGCACTTAAACTGCGGACAGCGTTTATATAACATAAAAAATCTGCCGCCCGCATTTTCTGCTGCGGACGACAGATCCTTTTAAGAAAGAAGTTAATGTTATACTCAAAAACGTTAAGATCAATCAATTATCTTTTTCAGAAAGGCAATTTGCTTCGCTGCTGCCTGTTTTGGCGGTTTTAAAAACAAACTCATTGTCGGCATAATCGCACTCAACCTTGTCGCCGTGCTTGATACTTCCGTCAAGAAGCTTCTCGCTGACAATATCCTCGATTTTCGAACGGATAGTTCTTCTCAAAGGTCTTGCTCCGTAAACATCGTCAAATCCGTCGTCTGCAAGCTTATCCTTTGCGCTTTCGGTAAATTCAATGTCAACATCTATAGCGGCAAGCTTTTGTTTGAGAGTTTCAAGCATATTTCCTGCGATCTGCTTGATTTCGTCATGTGTAAGCTTGTTGAATACTATAATATCGTCAACTCGGTTCAAAAATTCAGGCTTGAACACTTTTTTAAGCTCCTCAAGTACAGTTTCTTTCATATTTTCCGAGGCTTTTTCTTCGCTTTCGTTTGCAAAACCAAGAAGTCTTTGATTTTTCTGCGTAATAAGCGATGCTCCGACATTTGAAGTCATTATGATTATAGTGTTTTTGAAATCAACCGTTCTGCCCTGTGAGTCGGTCAATCTGCCGTCCTCAAGAATTTGCAGAAGAATATTGAACACATCGGGGTGAGCTTTTTCTATCTCGTCAAAGAGTACAACCGAATAGGGCTTTCTGCGGATCTTCTCCGTAAGCTGACCGCCCTCGTCAAATCCGACATATCCCGGAGGCGAACCGATAAGCTTAGCCACCGTATGCTTCTCCATATACTCCGACATATCAAGTCTTATCATAGCGTCCTCGGAAGCAAACATCGTTTCAGCCAAAGCCTTTGTAAGCTCTGTCTTTCCGACTCCCGTCGGACCCAGGAATATAAACGAGCCTATCGGACGTTTCGGGTCTTTCAGACCTACTCTTCCTCGGCGAATAGCCTTGGCTACGCTTGTGACAGCTTTGTGCTGACCGATAACTCTCTTGTGAAGTATGCTTTCAAGCTTGAGAAGTCTTTCGCTTTCCTCTTGAGTGAGCTGCGAAACGGGAACTCCTGTCCACATTGACACAATGTTTGCAATATCCTGTTCGTCAACCTCACCTGTTTCGCCCTGCTTTTTCTCCTTCCACTCTTTTTTGGCGTTCTCCTGTTCCTCTTTCAATGATTTGATCTTATCTCTGATTTGAGCGCAGCGTTCAAACTCCTGCGAATGCACGGCGCTGTCAAGCTCGTTTTCCTGCGCTTTGATTTGATTTTCGATCTCTTTCAGGCTGTCGGGAGCGGTGTAGGCTTTCAGTCTTACTCTTGACGCTGCCTCGTCAATAAGGTCTATCGCCTTATCGGGCAGATATCTGTCATTAATATATCTTGAACTGAGGTTTACCGCCGCATTTATAGCTGCGTCTGTGATCTTGACCTTGTGGTGCGCCTCGTATTTGTCACGCAGACCTTTAAGAATAGTCACGGACTCTTCGATTGACGGTTCGCCCACCGTAACGGGCTGGAAACGTCTTTCAAGCGCGGCGTCCTTCTCGATGTATTTTCTGTATTCATTGAGAGTAGTAGCGCCGATAACTCTGAAATCTCCTCTTGCAAGCGACGGCTTCAAAATGTTTGCTGCGTCTGTGCTGCCCTCGGTAGAACCTGCGCCGACTATCGTATGAAGCTCATCTATGAAAAGAATAATATCGCCCGAGTTTTTGACCTCGTCCATTGCATTCTTGATACGCTCCTCAAAGTCACCTCTGTACTTTGTTCCCGCAAGCATTCCCGTGAGATCGAGTGAGAAAATTCTCTTGTTTTTGAGTATTTCGGGAACCTCGTCGTTTGCAATTTTAAGAGCCAAGCCCTCTGCAACGGCAGTTTTACCGACACCCGGCTCGCCGATCAGACACGGATTATTTTTAGTTCTTCTTGACAATATCTGAATTACTCTTTCGATCTCCTTTTCTCTTCCGATGACAGGATCTATTTTTCCTTCCTTTGCAAGCGTGGTGAGATCTCTTCCGAACTGCTCGAGATTTTTTGTACCGCCCGATTTTTTATTGATAGGCGATGCGCCAAACATTTCGGGATTTGCCGTATTTGAGTTGGAATACGGATTATTTACCAAACCCTCGATCAGATTCTTCCCAAGCTCCTTGGTGTCCGCTCCCATTTCGTTGAGGAATGAAACTGCGTAGCCGTCTTCATCTCCGAGAAGCGCTATCAAAAGGTGTTCCGTTCCGATGTAGCTGCTGCCGAGTCTTGAACGAAGCACGATAGAGCTTTCCATGACGTGCTTTGCTCGGGGAGTAAAATCATTGATAGTAAGACGAACCGAGCTGTTGCCCGAGCCAAGCTCCTTTTTGGCAATTTCCAAAGCCTTTTCGAATGTAACACCCTCGGCGTTTAACGCTGCCGCAGCTGCCGAGCTGCCCTCTTTCAGAATGCCGAGAAGAATATGCTCCGAACCAACCCAAGTATGGCAAAGCTCCTGGGCGGTCTGAATACCGAGATTAACAGCCTTATTTGCTTTTTGAGTAAATCCTTGAAAATTATACATATATATACCTCCTCCGATCGTAAATAATTATAGTCAATTATTAAACTGTTTATACTGAATTTTACTATACTCGAAAGCGTTAAGATTCAGCGCTTTTCTTTCTCAAACCGGCAATTCGCTTCGCTGCTGCCTGTTTTGATTTTTAATTTATTTAATTTCGCTGAGGGGGAGTTTGCCGATCTTTTCAGCTTTGCTCCGTCAGCGACCAAAGGCTCTGCCTTTGGAATTCGCAAGCCTTTAAAAAGGCTTGAGCGAAACTTTAAATGGTAAATCTTTTAGATTTCGAGTATAATAACGTTCCATTATCAACCGTTCAGATTGTTTCTGAGAAGCGTTGCTCTGACTGCGTCACGCTCCTGGGGATTGAGCTGCTGTCCGGTGTAGTGAATGAGCGTTGCCGGCTGGATCTCAACAATAAGCCTGTTGATAAGATCGAGCGGTATGTTCTTGATAAGTCCCGCTGTAACTCCCACTCTCAGGTTGGAAAGGTGTTTGAGCGCTTCGTCGCAAGAGATAAGCCTTGCGCTTTTCAAAATGCCCTCGGAACGATAAATGCTGTCCTGAACACCGATCTGACGGACAAACGTTTCTCTTGTTTTCATCTCCTGAGCGATAAGCTGTTTTGTTATGTTTTTCAAATTCTCAATGGCGACCTTCTCGCTGATACCGAGAGTGATCTGATTTGACAGCTGATACATTGACGCCGAAGGCTCGCTGCCCTCTCCGTAAGCGCCCCTTATTGTCAAGCCGAGTTTTGAGAGATTCTCTGCGATTTTTCTCATAGCTTTGGTTGATTGAAGCGCCGGAAGATGAAGCATGACGGAAGCTCGCATTCCCGTTCCCAGGTTTGTGGGGCACTGAGTAAGATAGCCCAGAGTGTCGGAGAATGCAAATTTCAAACGCTCGTCAAGCAGAGCGTCTATTCGGCTTGCCTGCTCATACGCTCTGTCCAGGTCAAAACCCTCGCACATGACCTGAAGTCTGACATGATCCTCTTCGTTTATCATTATCGAAACGCTCTCGTCATCAAGCAGAAGAAGCGTCTTATCTCCGGACTTGTCGGAAATAAACTCCGGACTGACAAGATGACGTTCCACCAAAGAAACCTTTTCGCCTGCGCCGAGATTATCAACCTCTATACACGAAAATCTCGGAGAAATTACGGAATTGCTGTTCAAGACTGCGTCCTTTACTTT
The DNA here is from genome assembly GCA_902773245.1 of uncultured Ruminococcus sp. Taxonomy (GTDB): domain Bacteria; phylum Bacillota; class Clostridia; order Oscillospirales; family Acutalibacteraceae; genus RUG592. The sequence goes on along the minus strand of CACYDY010000149.1, from coordinate 3,115 downwards.
CTCGGCTATTTTCTTTCGAACATCGGCGCTGCATCTTATCGGAAACGGATACTCTTCAAGATTTCTCGCAAGTCTGATTCTTGAGCTGATTACGACCTCGCCGTCGCTGCCGTTTTTCTCATACCATTTCATATCCATTATTGATTACCTCCCATAGAGTTTTTGATCTCGTTGATCTCATCTCTGAGCTTCGCTGCCTGTTCAAACTCTTGTTTTTCGATAGCTGTTTTAAGCTTTTCGTTGAGAATATCAAGCTTTGACGGCTGTTTTGCAGGTTCTGCCTCGCTGACGGCGGCGCTTCCGCTTTGCAGCTGAGGTTTGCGAAGACGTTTTCCCGTGTGAACGGTGTTTCCGTGGATACGTTTTATCGACGGCAAAAGTCTGTCATAAAAAACATCGTAGCATTTTGCGCAGCCGACTCTTCCGCCCTTGGAGATCTGAGCAAAGGTAACTCCGCAGTTCGGGCAGTGCGTTTCGACTGCAAGAGATGAAGGCTCTCCCATGAAGCCGCTCATCAGCGAACCGATATCAAAAAAATGTTCAAAAACATTTCCGTATCCGTTTTTAGCGGCGCATTCAGAACAAAGATTCATTTCGGTAAGCTCACCGTTGACAATTGATTTAATATGAGTTGTAGCTTGTTTATTTTTACATGATTGACACAACATAAATAACACTCCTTTTTGATAATAATTTACTCTTCCAAACTAAGCAGCATATTTTTCAAAACTGCCGCGCGCAATTTGTCACGATATTCAACCGGGACGCTTTGATAAGGTCTGTCGGCAATGGCGGAGGTTATGATCTTCGCTGTGGGGAGTGAGATCAGATTTCTTGTCAAAAGCTCTTTCACAACCGCCGCCGCCGTTTTCGTATCAACGCTGTCACCGATCAAGTTGATAAGGTGCATTACTGCCGAACGTTTATCCATCTGAACACGGGTTATTCTGATGTAACCGCCGCCCCCGCGTCGGCTTTCTACGATATATCCCTGTTCGGGCGTGAATCGTGAAGTGATCACATAGTTGATCTGCGAGGGAACGCAGCCTATTGTTTCGGCAAGCTCGTTTCGTTTTATCTCGGCACCTCCGTCGTTCTCGTCCAGCATATCCATGATATACCGAGCGACTAAATCACTGATACGCATACTTACTCATTCCTTTTTTTGAATATCCGCTTTTGATGTTTCATGCGGATATTCAATGTTTTTAAGTCTTTGAAAAGTCAAGCTTTTTATTTGACTTTGACTTTCTTTGACTTTATGATTATATTATATTCATTTGGTCAGAAAAAGTCAAAGTCAAATAAGGTCAAATTCGCTGATTAGATCAATATATCTCTTGTTTTCTTTGAATTTCTCATTTTTTCAAACTATTTTAAAGTTTTTTGATTTTTAATAGTTTTTGACTTTGGGGATAAAACAGATGTGTACAACTTAATCGCTCCAAAGAATTGGTTCTATTTTACTTCATTGATGTCACCCATACCCCCAACCCGGGTGATGGTGACGACATTAAATTGGATTGAGGGATAAAGCCGGATTCGACAGCGATATCCGTCAAGTTAATGACATTGGTTGGTGCGAAGCCCGCCAACTATCGGGGCTTAAGCCGCGACCACCGTGTTAGGTCATTATGTTTTTTAGCTGCAGATAACGGTTACATATATAATGAAAAGGAAAATCAGTGAAAACAGCTGCGTGTTAACAAAAAATTCATAAAAAAACTCAAAAAAACCAACGACAATTTGCATAAATTACTTGCAATTTTACAAAAAAGAATGTATAATATATTCAGTTGATATTTAATATAATAAAACAAACCTAAAATTTGAGTTTTAGTTTAAAAATCAACTGCATACGGTTCATTTATCCGCCCAATGAATAAAGATTCAAAATATCAAAGCGAGGGGCAAGGAGCTGAATTAATGTTTGCCGCTGAAAATCGCTTGCGGCGGTTTGACGTGTAATTAATATCCGAAAACGTGAAATTCGGAAATTTATCTATAAAGGAGAATAAATATGAGTTTAGAGAATGCTGTAGTTATTGCTGAGAGAGAAAAAAAGACTATCTATCGTGACGGCGACACGGCAGTAAAGGTTTTTGATAATGATTTTTTGAAATCAGATATTCTTAACGAAGCGCTGAATCAGGCAAGAATAGAAGAAACCAATCTTAATATTCCTTCAATCAGAGCTATCAATATGATCGACGGAAAGTGGGCTATTATTTCTGATTTTATCGAGGGTGATACTCTTGATAAGCTCATGAAAGACAATCCCGACAAGATCGATGAATATATGGAGCGGTTTGTTGAGCTTCATCTTATCGTTCATGAGCAGAAGTCACCGCTTTTGAACAATCTTAAAGTTAAGATGAGAAGAAAAATCTCCGAAACCGAGCTTAGCGCAACTATCCGCTATGAACTCGACACAAGACTCGAGTCAACGCCGAAGCACAAAAAAGTTTGCCACGGCGACTTCAACCCGAGCAACATTATCATCACTGCCGATGGTACGCCGTACATTCTTGACTGGTCACACGCATCTCAGGGTAATGCAGCGGCTGACGCAGCTATTACTTACTTGCTGTTCAAGCTTAAGGGTGAAGACGAGCTTGCCGATAAGTATCTCAAGCTTTACTGCCTGAAGAGCGACACAGCAATTCAGTACGTTCAAAAGTGGCTTCCGATCGTTGCGGCTGCTCAGTCGGTAAACTGCAAACCCGAGGAGAAGGAAATGCTTCTTAGTTGGGCTGACGTTGTTGAGTACGACTAATGTTGGTTTTTAATTAATAGTTTGAAATTATGACCGATGATTCATTCCAAGGGGAATAAAGTTCAGAGGTTTGTAAAAGTTTGCGGAAAGTGTGTTTGACGCGTTTGGCAAGCTGTTAAGTTAAAAAATAAAATGAATCTTTTGGTCTGATAGTTTAACCTCCTTCAACGCCCTGTCGATTAAATCGGCAGGGCAAACCTTTTTGGCGGAAACAATTTATACTAAGGAATTCAATGCGTTAAACCGTGTGAAAACAGGGCTTTTGAATGAGTAAAGAATTTGTTAATTAAAGTTTTCGATCAAGCCTTTTTCAAAAGGCTTGCGGAATCCAAGGGCAGC